>QEUZ01000202.1 GCA_003577355.1 Chloroflexota bacterium
GTTGAGCGCCTCGAACTCCAGCGCGTTCCAGCCGATGCCGACCCCGACAGTCAGGCGACCGCCGCTGAGCAGGTCAACAGTCGCGGCCTGCTTGGCGAACAACACTGTCTGGCGTTGGGGCAGGATCACCACTGCCGTCATCAGGCGCATGCGCCCAGTGACGGCCGCCAGGAACGCGAGCAGTGTCAGCGGCTCGTGGTTGCCGACCCCTGCCCGGCCGGCACGGTGGACGACATGGTCGTAGGCGAGCAGGTGAGCGCAGCCCAGCGCCTCCAGTTCAACCGCGAAGCGGCGGATGCCGGCTGGGTTGTTGCCGATCTCCGGTTGCGGGATGAAGACGCCGATAGGCAAGCGGTTCGGCACGCGCTCCTCCTTCGGCGTCATTATCCCTCTGCGTCGCTAGCGCGGGGCCAGTGGTAGGTCGACCCAGCGCCGCTCGTGGAACGACAGCTCGACGGCGTTGATCGCCTCCTGCACCCAGGCGCCGTCGTCGAAGTTGCCCTGGTTGCGCTCGCCACCGGCGATGATCTCGTCCAGGAAGTCGCAGATCAGGTTGGCGTAGAACAGGGTGTACCACGTTTCCCGCGGGTGCCCACCGGTTGGGTAGAAGCGTTGGGGGATCTCCAGTTCCTTGAACTCGACGCTATCGGGCGTCGCGACCTTGATCGTTTCGGCAACACCGAACTCTTCAACCAGGCGGCAGATGATCGCACCCTTCTCTCCATACAGCCGCGCTTCGATGCCGGGGTAGTTGCCGATCGTAACGAAGCTGGTCTGGATCGACCCGATCGCGCCGTTGGTGTACTCGTGGATGTAGATGTCGCCGTCGTCGATGTTCAGGCGCATCATTTTGCCGGTGGCGCGCACCATGCGCTCCGGGATGAAGTTCTTCATTGTCCCGACGACGCGGCTGTAGTCGGCGCCGACCCACCAGTGGCCGATGTCGATGACCGGCGCACCGTAGCCTTCCAGGGAGCGGGTGGCGATGACCGACTGGTCTTCATCCGGCACACCCTGGCGCATCGGTACGTTGGGGTCGAGCCACTGGGAGTTCTGCTCGTAGCCGTTGAAGATAAACGGCCGGCCGCAGAACCCTTCGTCGATCATCGACTTGGCGTAGAGTACCCCTGGGCTGTAGCGGAAGGTGAAGCCGAGCTTTGTCTTCAGCCCCTTGCTGCGGGCCAGGTCGGCTGCCGCGCGGGTCTGGCGGAAGTCGTAGGCGACCGGCTTTTCGCAGAGGACGTGTTTGCCGGCCTCCAGCGCCGCCCAGGCCAGCTCGAAGTGCGTGTGCGAGGGGGTGACGACATCGATGACGTCGATATCCTCGCGGGCGACGACCGCCTGCCAGTCGTTGGAATGGAAGGGGATGTCGAAGTCGCGGGCCATGTCGCGTGCGAGGTCGCCCTCTGTGTCGGCGACCGCGACGAGCTCGCAGCGCGGGTCGCGCTTCCAGCCGGGTACGTGCGCCATTCTGGCCCAGCGCCCCGCGCCGAGCACGCCGATGCGTAGTTTTTCCGTCATGATCGCCTCCTGTCGAATTTGGGCCGTCTGACAGTATTCCAGTATGTTGGATGGTATTCTGCCCGCATCATTCTGTCATCATGTGCGGAATACCCATTTTGGGAAAGGATGGCTCTCGGCATGGCACACGACGTAGCCCGCCCAGCGGTCGCCTTGGTGACTGGTGGTGGGCGGGGGCTGGGTTGGGGTATTGCCCGGGCATTCGGGCGTTCCGGCGCGCGGGTCTGCGTCACCGACATCAACGCTGCTGAACTTGCGGAATGCGCGGCGGACCTGGCGGCTGACGGGGCCGATGCCCTCGTGCTGCAGTCGGATGTCGCCGACCTTGCGGCGACGCAGGCGGTTGTCCGGCAGGTCGTCGAGCGCTGGGGCAAGCTGGATGTTGTCGTCCACAACGCGGTCTATATGCCGCTCATCACGTTCGACGCGACGACCCCGGCCGAATGGCAGCGCCAGCTGGATGTCGGGCTGGGTGGTATGTTCAACTGCGCCCATGCGGTATGGCCGCAGATGAAGGCGCAGGGGGGCGGGCACATCATCGGCATCGCCAGCGGCTCCAGCTTCCGCGGCTACCACGAAGAAATTGCCTACTGCACGATCAAGCACGGCGTCGAGGGGTTCGTGAAGGCGCTCTCGCTGGAGTCGGCAGGGTACAACATCGCGGTCAACACCGTTGGCCCCGGCGCGTTGATCAAGCCCACCCGCCTGACTCGCGCTGAAGCCGCCGCGCTGCCGGAGGAGGTGCGCGCCGGCTGGGCCGACCCGGTCGAGCTTGGCAAGGCGTTCGTCTGGCTGGCCGCTCAACCGCCGCGGCGGATCAACGGCCACCGGCTCGACGCCGGCCCGATTGTCCGGACGCTGGCCGCCGAAGGGCCGGACTTTGCGTTTGCGCCGGAGAAGGTCACGCTCTATCCGGACGATTTCCGCGCGCGCCAGGCGTGGTACGACAACTACACCGGGTAGGTTGCGCGTTGCCTTGCGCATGGGAGTGTGCGGTGTCATCCTGCCGGTGGCAGGGATGCGACGCGAAAGCTGGCGGAGGCGCAGGGCGGCGTGAGCATACGAAACTGGCTGGAGGCGCAGCGTGCCAGCGTCGATCAGCAGCTGGCACAGCACGAGCGTTCTCCGGCGGTGCGGTTCACCCGCAATTTCCTGGAGGACGACCCGGACGGCCTCGCTTCGATGCTCGCGTTCGCTGCGCTCTTCTCACTCATGCCGATCCTTGCGACCACCTTCCTCGTGGTGACGACCCTGCTGGGTATCGCGGCGATCGAGAGTGAGATCCTCGAGCTGATTGCCGATGATGTGCCGCCGGCGATTGCCGAGGCGGTCAGCAGCCTGGTCAACGCTGGCATCGGGAACCGCACGCTTGTTGGCCTCATGACCCTGGCCACGTTCATACTCGGCGGCACGCGGCTCTACACCGCGATGGACCGTGCCTGTGCGATTGTCTTCCGGGCGCCGCGCCGCTCGAAGGTGCGCCGCCGGATCTTTACTCTGATCGCGATGCCGCTTATCCCGCTGCTGCTGCTGGCAGCGACGGTGGTGGCAGTTGCCGCGACGTCGATCCTGACCCTGCCGTTCGAGCGCCTGTTCGATGTCCACCCCTCGAACGAGCAGACGGCGCTGATCTACCTCTCGTCGTTCCTGCTCGCGTTCAGCCTGTTCTTCCTGGCCTATTGGCACATTCCGGTGCGCAATCCCGGCGCGCGGGCTGCGGCGGAAGCGGGCGCCGTGACCGCGGTGCTGATCGTCCTGCTGGCGCAGTTTTTCCCGCTCTATATCCGCCTGACCGGCGGCTACAACATCTATGGGGGCATCTTCGGGTTCGTGCTGCTGCTGATGTTCTGGCTCTATCTGGTCGGGCACATCTTCGTGATTGGCGCGGAGATCGCTGCCTATCGCAGCGGGATCCGCGTACCGGCGCCCTCGCAGGGCACGACGCTACCCCTCGACCTCACCGCCAGCGACAGCTTCGGCAGCAGCGGGCCGCAGCTCGAAGTAGAGCAGCGTCATGCCGATGACGCCGACCGGATAGAGGAAGGCGAACAGCAGGCTGCTGATGTAGTTCACGAGACCGAGCGGGCGGGACGGGATCAGTAGCAACAGGAAGATCGCTAGCATCGGGCCGGTCAGGAGTGTCGTCAACGCCAGGACAACTTGCGTGAGTGCGGTGCGCTTGTAGTTCACGCTCACCACCAGCGCACTGTCCTCGATGGCCTTTTGCGCGTCGTCGCGTTCGTGGATCACCGCTTGCGGCAGGAAGAAGGCCCGCACGAACCGGCGAATGGCCAGCGGGATCCCGACGATGGTCACTGCGTAGAGCACGATCCGCACGCCGACGCGCACACGCGCAACGAAGATTGGCCCGATCGCTGAGAGCCCGTTGCGGAAGCCATCAACCAGGCTGGGCGTTTGCCCGGCGCGCATCTGCGACATCATCCAGATCACGGTCGGTGCGATGAACAACACCGCGACTGCTGCCTGCAAGCTACCGAGACCCAGGAGCAACAAGATACGGATGCCGGGGAAGCGTTCCATCATTTGGACAAACGGCCCGATAGGTGGGATGCGGAAGAGCATGGTCTGGAGGACGGCGACAAGGTAGCCGGTCGGGATCATCGCCAGGCCAATGACGCCGAAGATGCGCAAGTGGCGACGGTAGTAGCCGAAGGCGGCTCGCACGGTGGTGCTGGTGTAGCCGAAGACCCAGGCCACAATCACCCCCACCATCAGCAACCCACCACCGATCAGCAGCGGGGTTGCAGTGAACGCTACCAGCACGCGCGAGCCGACAGCGACGATGCCGCAGAAGAGGTCAATCGGCCCCTGGCCCAGCCCCTCGAACTGCGGCACGATCAGGCTGGAGGTGCGCTGGGCGTTACCCCAGGTAACTGGCTGCGTCCAGGAGCGCTTGTCGTTCGGGCCGGTCGGGCCGTTCCATTCGGACCGGCGGAACTCGCCCCAGCGACCGTCGAAGGCCAGCCAGGCGAAGGGATCGTCCGGGCCGGACGGCTCGTGCGGCACGACGACGGCGGCGAGGTCGTAGCGCTTGTGTGGGCCTTCGGTCGTTTCGCAACCGAAACCGGTGCCGTCCTCCGCAAGCCCGAAGTAGACGTTCTGCTCGTAGAAGCTGGCGTGCGCGCCACGAGCGGAATAGACGACTGGTCGTCCGTCCTCCAGCGAGAGCCGGTCGTCGTCCCAGTCGATGCGTTCCCCGCCACCGTGCTGGGCGTAGACGACGCGGACCGGCTCCTGGGCCAGCGCTTCTTCGACGGTTGTCGCGTCGAAGTAAAGCATGATCATTTCCCAGTCGCCCTCGTGGTCGTTGTTCCAGTCGTTGAAGTAATAGAACATCCAGTACTGCAGGGCGAGCTCGTCCTCACCTGGTTCCAGGTAGATGTGGGCGTAGGCAACGAAATCGACCTGCTCAGTTGCCAAGCGGTCGGCGTGGTAGCGGCGGTAGACGCAACCGGGGTTGATTGGCGAGCCGGGGAAATCGAGGAAGTTGCCGGCTGGTAGCCCGTACAGGTCACGCGCCTGCGGTGCGTTGGCGACCAGGCTGCGTGGCCCCGAGGGCAGGCCGTTGTCGGAGACAAGCAGGGGGATCTCTTCCCTCCCTAGCACGAAGTCCACTGCGACAGGCGAGAAGCCCTCGTTTTCCCGGCTGCACATGTCGTTATTGACCACGCGGGTGTAGACGATCGGTGCATAGCGGTCGGCCAGTTGCTGCGCCAGCGGTCCGGTGGTTGCAGATGCGTCTTCCAAGCGTGGCGAGTCCGCATCGGCAGCGTGGGCTGGAGTGGCCGGCAGCAGTGGCAGCCAGACCAGCACCACGGTCACGAGTGCAGGCAAGAGTCGTGGCACATGACGCCAGCGCGGCTGGAGCGGGTGGTTCACGTGGCTTGCTACTCCTCAACTGTCGCTGGGTAGGAATGTCCGCTGGTCAAAGCGTCACCGCCGTCCCGGAGGCGCTGACGATCAACACGTTGCCTTGGGCCAAAGGCACGTGAGTGTACGTGATCTCGACGGCAATGATGGCCGTGGCGCCCAATTCGGCGGCGCTCTTGCACATTTCGTCGATCACCTCTTGACGAGCTTGGCAGATGCGGTTCTCAAATGTGGCATAACGCGCCCGCGCGCGACGTGGTGAGCGGGCAGCGCGGCGGGTTGCGACGGATGTGCGCACCACCGCCTCGGCGCTGACAATACCTAAGTAGTCCTGTACAGGCCGGCCGTCGATATCGTTGGCTGTTGCGACGATCAGGCTAGACGTACCTGCGCTCATCAGTTGCTCCCGGGGGCTGCTTCCGCGTCCTCACAGGCGTGCCGCCGTCCCGGTCGCCGTCACCAGCAGTCGTCCGACGCCGAGTGCGACGTAGTCGATTGTCACCGCCAACACCACGGTTGCGCCGCGCTCACCGGCGCGCCGGGCCATCGTCGCCAGCACACACTGCCTGGCGCGCTGCAGGTCGAAGCCATCCCTCTCGTCGCGTGCGCCACGTCTCTGCCGGTGCTGGAGGACAACGACGGTGTCTCCACTCACTAACCCCAAGTACTCGCGCACGGTGCGGCCGTGAATGTGGTGGGCGGTCGTCGTCAGGATCCCGAGTGTGATCGTCAGCATCGCCCCGCCTGGTTACATCATCGGCAGAACCTCAACACACCCTTAGCGCACTTGTAGGTCAATACCGGCTCAACTGCGACTCATGCGACTGACAGTCAGGTGCACGGCGGGGTACCATAGATGACACTGGGTGAACCGAGCCAAAAACGCTGGGCGGCACGCACGCCTGCGGTGACCAGTTGGCGCGTTCTGATGGGACTGGCCCGTTGCCTGAACTGAGCTTGCAGTTCCTCGGGGTCCCTGAACTGGTGCTGGATGGTGTGTCGGTGCACCTGCGGCGCCGGCATTCGCTTGCGCTGCTCGCCTACCTCGTACTCACCCGCCGCGCCCATACCCGTGAAGAGCTTGCTGCCCTGCTGACCGACAACGTGCCGGATGAACCAGCTCGCAAGCTCGTGCGCAACGCACTATCCGACCTCAGCAACCTGGGTTTTGGCCCGTTCCTGGTCGTCAGCCGGCAATCGGTGGCCTTCAATGTCGCAGCGCAGCACACGTTGGATGTGCAACGGCTCACCACGTTGGGGACACAGGTCGACACAGCCAGCCCTGCAACTCTGCGGTGGATCGCCGAGCGGTGCGACCAGGAGCTGCTGGCTGGGTTGGTAGTGCGCGATGCACCATTCTTTGAGACCTGGCTTGTGCGTGAGCGCGAGCATCTGCGCCAGGAGCAGGTCTGGCTGGCCCAGCAGGTGCTGGAGCGCCAGTTGCGGGATGGCCGGTTGCACGAGGGCATCGCGCTGGCCCGCAAGATGCTCGTGATCGAGCCCTGGCACGAGCAGTTTCACCGCGTGCTGATGCGGCTGCTGGCGCGCGACGGGCAGCTCACGGCCGCGCTTGCCCAGTACGAACGCTGCTGCACAGAACTGGCCAACGAACTGGGGGTTGAGCCACAGCCTGAAACGACGGCGCTGTACGACCGGTTGCGCAGTGGCCCAAGCGCTCCTCGCACCAACCTGCCAGCGGGGCGCAGCGGCGACGAACTGATCGGCCGTGACGACGCACGTGCGTCGATCGTGCAAACGCTCAGTGGCGGCGACTGCCAACTGCTGACGATTGTTGGGCTGGGTGGGAGCGGTAAAACGGCGTTGGCGTTGGCCGTGGCAGAGCAACTTGCGCAGCCGGCGGCGTTCGTCGACGACCACCCCTTCGCCGATGGGGTCATCCTGGTGAACCTGGCCGATGTGCCTCCGCCGGAAGCTGACAGTGTGCCGGGTGATGATGCGGCGCGGCGGCTGGTGACGGCGATCGGCTTGGCGCTTGGTATGGTCTTCTATGGCAAGGTCGATCGGCTGGAGCAGGTCTTGGCCTTCATCCGGACCAAACGCCTGCTGCTCGTGCTGGACGGCGCCGAACAACTGGTACAGGGATCCGGCGCGGTGGAGACGATTGTCCGCACTGCACCGGGGGTACGAGTGCTGGCGACGTCGCGAACGCCGCTCGGCATTGCCGACGAGTGGCTGTATGAGCTGGGTGGGTTGCCGGCGCCAGATGGGTCCGCAGACTTGGAGCAATCCCCTGCTGGGCGTTTGTTCTTGCGCGAAGCGCGGCGTAGCGGCGCCCGCCCGACGGTGCATGACTACCCAGCGATCGCGCGGATATGCCAGCTGACCGGCGGCCTGCCCTTGGCGCTGCGCTTGGTGGCCGGCTGGCTGCACGCGCTGAGCTTCGCCGAGGTTGTTGCTGAGCTGGAGACGGGTGGCCTGTTGTTGGCCGAGCCAGCCCCCGGATTGGAGCGGCCGTATCTCAGCCTGCGCGCGCTGATGGAATCGGCCTGC
>QEUZ01000203.1 GCA_003577355.1 Chloroflexota bacterium
TGCCGGCTGGCGCGAGGTCGGGCAGCGGTGGGACGGCGGTGGCCGGATCGTGGCGGAAGCGGCCATCGCGGGTGTAGCTCACCGACACGAGCTCGCGTGCCAACGCGCGTTGCGTTGCGTTGACCTTCGCCAGCGTCTCATCGTCGGTCGGGTCGACCCCGCTCGTCATCTGATAGAAGGAATCGAGCGAGCTTCGCAGGTCGACCAGCGCGCGGCGTGCCGGTTCAAAGCTGAACGCATCCCCGGCTGCTTCCTGGTACGTGGCCAGGTCGGCACGCATTTCGTCGACTGTAGCGCGGTAATCGAACGGAGCGACTGGCGCATTGAGCGCCCGCAACACCGCCGCCGCATAGACGCGCATGTCGCGTAGCAGGTTATCGCGGTCGGCGATCTCAAGGGTGTCATCTTCGGTGTGCCAGGCGATGTTGCCACCACAGCCGCCGACGGGGTAATAGCCCTTCTCCTTCAGCAGCTCCTCCGGCATGGTGGATGTCAGCATGAAGTAGGTGGTCACGCCCAGGTTGTTGAAGGAGCAGTCGCCTGCCCGCAGCACGTGTCCTTCGCTGGTCGAGCCTTGCCCGGTCACATCACGGATAGCAGCCTGGCAGAGGGCCTCGGCCTCGCTCATCCAGGCCACGTTCTCGTAGACCGTCGCCCAGCGGCAGCCGGGGGAGTCGCAGTTCACATGCGCCACACAGTTGGCGATGATGTCGGCAGCGTGTGCGTCCGCCCACCAGGTCGAGCCGGCGTAGCGCCCGTGGGAATGCCCGCTCCACCAGGCAATGCGCAACGTGCGCTCCAACTGGCCACGGTGCTGCTGGAAGACCCGCGCCAGCTCCAGCAACGTGGCATCGCCGGTGGCGTTGTCGCCGATGCCGATGTGCCAGGAATCGAGATGCCCGTGCAGCAGGACGAACTCGTCCGGGAAGCGCGTGCCCTTGATCTCGGCAACCAGCACCGGGATCTCGCGCCAGCCGGTGTCAGTCTGGTTGGAGAAGGCCACCCGCACCGGCCCCTGCCGCAACTGCTCGATCAGCTCCTGACCATCCGGCCGGTTAATCGTCAGTACCGGGATCGGTGGGACACGGCCGAGGCTGTCGAGGTCCGGCGAACCCCAGGAGGTCGTCGTGATCCCTTCGTGGATGCGCTCGCCGGGGTTGATGAACAGCGCCGCCACAGCGCCGCTGCCAGCCAGGTCGAAGCCGCGCGCGGCAATCCCCAAACCCTCGGTCATCACGACTTTGCCGCGCAAGTCCTGCCCGGACGCAGTGCGCGATTCGCCAAAGAGCGCCTTCTGGTCCGACGCCTGCCGCCCCGGCACATAGACCAGTTCCGCCTCGACTTCAGCCCCGGCAGTGTTGGGCGAGAAGGAAGGGGTCTTGACCGTGTACGCCTTGCCGCCCGGCCCGAGCGTGCGCAAGGTGGCCGGCCCCGGCAGACTGATGTAGCAGGTGGGGTGGTCAAGAGTGAATGGGATACCCCACGCCTGCAGCTTGCGGGTGATGTAGGCGACCGCCTCCGCCTCATCCGCCGAACCGGACAGGCGCGTCAACTGGGCAAAGCGCTCGACCAGCGCCCACGGCTCATCGAGTGATATGGCATCCAGCACCGCACCTTCCAGCGCGGCATCGTTCCAGGCAGGGTTCATCGCTCGTCATCCTCCGTCATGCGAGTTGGCCAGTTGGCGCACATTCTCGCATTCCGCAGGGCACGGTTGCGATGTTGCAGCCAACCGTTGGACTTGATCCCCTACGGAAACCCGTTGCGCCGCAGGAAGCCGTGGACGACCGCGTTCCAACCGACCGGGTTCTCGCGAGCTGCGCCGTGGTGGGTGTTCGGCAGGATATAGAACTCGCTGCCGGGGATGCCCTGGTGCCATTCGTAGGACAGGGTAATTGTCTTCTGCGATTCGTTGCCGCCCACCAGCACCAGCACCGGCATCGGCAGGGCAGCCATCTCAGTTGCCCGTGGGCGGGTGTCCCAGGCGCGGATGGCGCGCAGGGCATTGATCGCGTCATCCGGCGTGTTGCCGAGGCCACCACGCAACGTGGCGGTGTAGCGTCCCAGGTCGGTGTCCTCGAAGCCGGGGCGCTGGGTCGGCGGGCCCTTCTCTTCCCAGGGAAACGACTTAGGCTGGTCGACAATCGGTCGGCCGCCGGAGCGGATGACCTCGATCTGCTCGTCGATCCAGCGTTGCGAATCCTCGCGGAAGTACGGCACGGTGTGCCCGATGACCAGCGCCAGCGCCCGCTCCGGGTAGTCCAGCCCGAACTGACAGGCGATCACGCCGCCCAACGAGGCCCCGCCAACGATCGCCTTGTCGATCTCCAGCGCGTCCAACAACCCCCGCAAGTCAGCCGCGAAGTCGGCGATCGTCCAGTCCCCTGGCGGCGAGGCGCTGCGGCCGGTGCCGCGCCGGTCGAAGGTGATGACACGGTAGAACTGGGCGAAGTACGGCACTTGCGTCACCATCCAGGGGATGTGGTGGTGCCCCTGCAGCACCAGCGGGATGCCCTCGCCCGCCTGCTCGTAATACAGCTCGATCCCGTTCGCCTGGATACGCATCTGACCTCACTCCCCGTCCCTCTCTCCCGCGAGGAGAGTGGGAGCCTCGTGTGGAACATCGCTGTTCCGTGCCACGAACCCTAACTCGTCATAATCATTCGGCAGCGCAGCTCACCCATCCTACCAGCGCCTCCTGTCTTCGCGGGGGTTAGGGGTGAGGTCACATCCATTTCTGGAACCACGCCAGCGTGCGC
Source organism: Chloroflexota bacterium (assembly GCA_003577355.1). Classification (GTDB taxonomy): domain Bacteria; phylum Chloroflexota; class Chloroflexia; order Thermomicrobiales; family CFX8; genus CFX8. The sequence continues at coordinate 2,760 of QEUZ01000203.1, forward strand.
TGCAGCAGGTCGAGCTCGAAGGCGCGCTCGTGGAAGGAATGGGCCTGACGCGGGTAGACGACGAACTCGGTTGGCACGCCGCCGCTCTTCAGACCCAGATACAGTTCCAGCCCTTGCGTCACCGGCACGCGCTTGTCCGCTTCGCCGTGGACGATCAGCGTCGGAGTGGTGACGTTGCGCAAGTAGCGGACAGGAGATCGCTCCCACGGCTTGTCCGGCTCATCCCAGACCCGCCCCAGGTTCCACTCGTTGAAGGGGCCGATATCGGTCGTGCCGATCTTGCTGACCCAGTTAGTTGGGGCGGCGCCTGCCACCGCCGCCTTGAAGCGCGTTGTCTGAGTGATGGCCCAGGCGGTCATGAAACCGCCGAACGACCAGCCGCAGATGCCGAGGCGTTGCGGGTCGGCGATGCCGTCGGCGATCAGCATATCGAGCCCCAGCAGAATATCCTGGTAGTCCTGCCCGCCGAAGTCGAGGCGGTTGGCGTCGACGAACGCGCCTCCTCGCCCAGTTGAGCCGCGTGGGTTCGGCAGGAATACGGCGTAGCCAGCAGCCGCTAGTACCTGGCCCATATCGTGCCAGCTGCCGTGGAACCAGTTACCCCATTGCCAGGTCGGGCCACCGTGGACTTCAACAATCAGCGGCAGTGGTCCGTTCGCTTCCCGCTCCGGCGGCAGCAGTAGCCAGCCTTCCAGACGCAGCCCATCGGAGCCACGCCATTCCAGCGGGCGCATCTCAGCGAATGCGATGCCAGCCAGTTGCGGGTTGAGGTCGGTTAGCCGCACCGCCGCTCCTGCGCCACGGGCTGCGTAGAGGTCGTACGGCGACTGCGGGGCCGCGCGCAGGAAGGCGATGGCGTCCGCACGCAGATCGAGGTTGAGGCCACTGTCGATCCAGCCAGCGTCGACGTCGTCGCCGAGCGACAGGCGTTCCCACTCGGCGCCCGCCGGGTCGACGCGGTCGATACGTGTCCGCTGGCCGTCGACGGCATGGACGAGCAGGTCGTCGCCCACAAACCGCGCGAGGGTCGGGGTCATCTCACGGTCCGGTAGATGGCTCACCTCGCCGCTATCGACATCGATGATGAAGATGCGACTCTCTCCCACATCCGGCAATTGAGACGCGACACAGGCAACTCGCCGGCCATCATCTGCCCAGGCAATATCCGCACCCAAGCCGTTGAAGCGCGCGATTCGGCGTTCGTTGCCGCCATCAGCATCGAATACCACGAGATGCAGGTTGTCCCAACCAGCGGCCAGGTCTTCGGTTGGCGACACGAACGCGGCCACCCGCGTCCCGTCCGGCGACCAGGCATAGGTCCAGACATGCCCCTCGGCCGGACCAATCAGGCGCGGCGCACCTCCGAGCGCTGGTACAGACGCCAGGGCACGTGGCCGCCACTGCTCGCTCGCCACCTTGACGTCGCTGCTGGGGGTTGCGGCGCCACTCAGTGCGTGCCGGGTCGCGGTGAAGCTGAGCGTATGCTCGCCCGGCCGCCACTCCGGAGTCGTCACGCCGCCCTCCAGGCTCGTCAAGCGTAGCGGCTCCCCGCCGCCTGCCGCGACGACCCAGAGCTGGCCCTCGCCACGCTTGGGGCGGTCGGAAAGAAATGCGATCTGGCTGCCGTCCGGCGACCAGCGCGGGCAGACGTTGTTGTGCTCGGCGCCAGTCAGCGCGCGCGGTGGGGCCGATCCATCGCTCGGGACAACGGCGATTGTGCTCACGCGCTCCGGGCCGGGGTGGCCGATTGGCGCGATGCAGAAGGCGACGTGGCTCCCATCCGGGGACAAGCGCGGTTCGCTCGGCGCCAGCAGGTCAACCGCCATGTCCGGCGTGAACAATCGCTTCGTCATACTCACCTGTTCCACATCCAGCCAAAACACACCAAAGCCGGCGCTCGAACACACGTCTGCTCAAGCCCGGCCCTGACTCTAACCATTGTGCCCTGTTACCTGTTACCTAGTGTTCCAACCACCGACGATTGTCGGGTCAGGGTGACTCGCTTCGTCAGGAAAGAACGCTTGCGACATCACGGAGTGCTTCGGACACAGTCTATCGAGCCACTGGTCACTCGTCACTCATCACTGGTCACTCCACCAGTTGCCTGTGTTGCCTGCCACCTACAACCCACCATCGCGCTCGGCCTCCTGCAGCTCGTCGATGATCGCGCGCAATTCGGCAGCGCGGGCGTGCATGCGCACCACTGGCTCGCCTTCGTCGTCGAAGAACAGGACATCGACGTGGTCGTGCGCGTCGACCAGCTCCGAGCCGTTGTAGTCGATTTCAATGGTCAGCATTGGCACGCTGCCAGAGAGGTCAGTATCCCGCTCGGCAGGTTCGGTATTCGAGGCTGCATAGCCCCAGTGGTCGACCAGGTCGACCAGCGCCCCGCGCTCGTTGGAGGTGGCTCCGACGTAGACCGAGAGGTCGATACGGCCATCGCTCACATGCAGGTAGAGCCCGTCCTGCGCCCGTTCGATCGCGACGTCGCTCGGGAACCAGATGTCGTAGATAACGAGTGGCGCGGCGGTTTCCTCCGCTTCACCGGCGATGATCGCATTAGCGTGGGCAGAAGACGCTTGCTGGAGGATGGTGTAGTGCGCGAGACCGTACAGGTAGAGGGTTTCGGCCAGTTTCGCGCGCACGCCCTCATCGATGCCGGGGCCAAGTTCGTCCTCCACCAACCGTTCCAGCGCCCGCAACATCCGCCCGAACTCGTCCAGGTCGCGCAGCTCGCGATCGACGAACATGCGTGCTGCGCTGTAGGCCTTGGAAAGTTCCTCATACAGCCGGTCTCCCGACTGGGCGGAGAGGAAGTCGCGGATGTCGTCGAAGAGCTTCTCTTCTTCATTGGAGCCGAATGGTCCGGTACTCTCGCCGGGTGTCGACATCCGTTGCTCCTGGTTCTGGTAGCGGACGAACACACCGAAACCGCCTCAGGTTCGGGCGGTCCTTGCCGGTACGATACCAGAGGTGCGCCTGGCTTGGTAGAACATCTGCACGCCGGAGCGGCTGGCGCGCGATCTGAAAATGGGGGACACGGGTGGGCGAAGCGGAAGCACTGGACCAGCGCGAAGCGCCATTCTGGGATGGGCTACTGGCGTACATCGGCAGCGATGCCCAGCCGTTCTCCACCCCGGGTCACAAGCGCGGGCGCGGCGCACCCGCCGATGCCCGCGCGATCTTCCAGGCGCTCTTCGATGCCGACATCCCGCATGGCGGCGGGGTCGATACCACCCAGCGTAGCTTCGACTACCTGCGGCGCGCCGAACGCCTGGCCGCCGCTGCGCATGGCGGCGACGACGCGCGCTTCCTGGTCAACGGCTCAACTACCGGCAACCTTGCTTTGCTGCTAACCACCTGCGGCGATGGCGATGAGGTGATCGTCAGCCGCATGCTGCATAAGTCGGTGCTGGCAGGGATCATCTTCAGTGGCGCGCGGCCTGTCTATGTCGTGCCGGAGATCGACCCGCAGCACAACCTGCCGCTCGATGTCCCGCCGCAGGCGGTTGCCGCCGCGCTGGAGGCGCACCCACAGGCACGGGCCGTTGTGCTGGTCAGCCCCAGTTACGTCGGCATCAGTAGCAACCTGCCGGAGATCGCCGCGCTCTGCCATGCGGCTGGAGTACCGTTACTTGTCGATGAAGCTTGGGGGCCGCACTTTCGCTTTCACCCAGCGCTCCCTCCCTCAGCGATGCAAGCCGGAGCGGACGCTGGCGTTTCGAGTACCCACAAAATGCTTTCCGCACTCACCCAGGGCTCGACCCTGGTCGCCCGCCGGGGGCTGCTCGACCTTGAACGCCTGGGCACGATGGTCGATATGGTCCAGACGACCAGCCCCTCTGCGCTGATCTTTGCCTCGCTGGATGCCAGCCGGCGGCAGATGGCGCTGCATGGCGAGGAGCTCCTGACGCACACGCTGGCGGTTGCCGCCCGCCTGCGGGATGCCCTGCAGGAGATCGACGGGTTGCAGGTTCTCGGCGATACCCTGCTGGCAGGGCGGCCCGGTGTCGGCTGGGACCCAACGCGCGTCTTCGTCGACGTACACCAACTCGGCTTGACCGGCCACGAGGCCGAGGCAGTACTGCGCAGCGAACACGGGGTATACGTTGAGATGAGCGACCTGCTCGGCGTGGAGCTGCTCGTCACCATCGGAGACGACGAGGCGACGATCGAGCGCGCGGTTCGCGGCTTCCGCGGGTTGCTGCGTCACCGCAAGCCGGTACGGCGCAGCGCAGCGATGCGCTCCACCGGTAGCCTGCTGTTCAGCGCGGAACAGGCCATTTCACCACGAGAAGCGCACCAGGCACGCTGGGAAACCGTGGCAATCGGCGCCGCCGCTGGCCGCATCAGCACCGAGGCGCTCACCCCCTACCCACCGGGTATCCCGCTGGTGGCCCCCGGAGAACGCTTGAGCCGGGCAATCATCGAGTACCTGCACGAAGGGGTCGCCGAGGGGATGCACATCACCGGCCCGTCCGACCCGACACTCGAGACACTACGGGTAGTGGCCTAAGCGAACACACGCCACATGCTATCGTCGTGCCAGTTGACACGCCCCTGTTCAGCCTGCTAGTGTACGTACTGCCGGTTGCAATTGTGTGGGTACACCGTTGTGACGCCGGCCGTGCCTACAGAGCAGGCTGATGCAGCCTGGAAGGGATGCGCTTGGACACAAGCCAGCGAGCGACGATCGAACGAGAGCTACGCATCGCCGCAGCACCGGAGGTCGTCTTCACCTATCTGATCGACCCAGCTCGTTTGGTCACCTGGATGGGCAGTGTTGCCACGCTCGACCCGCGCCCCGGCGGGGTGTTCCGGTTGGACTACCACGGCCAGTGGGTGAGCAGTGGCGAGTTCATCGAGGTCGATCCACCTCGCCGGGTCGTCTTCACCTGGGGTTGGGAGATGCAGGGTGACCCGACTCCCCCCGGCAGCAGCCGCGTCGAGTTCAGCTTGCAGGCGGATAACGACGGCACCCTGCTGCGCCTGGTCCATCGCGGTCTCCCGAGTGAAGCCGTGGGGCCGCATACCGACGGATGGGACCATTTCCTGCCGGGGCTGGCGACAGCTACCGGGGCTCACGCGGCAGTATCGAATGCGGAGGAAGCA
>QEUZ01000204.1 GCA_003577355.1 Chloroflexota bacterium
TCGTCCTGCTCGCCGTGCAGGAACAGGGTGGGCGTGCTGACCGCGTTCACCAGGCGGATGGGCGACAAGCGCCAGGCCGTCTCCGGGTCCTCTTCGATCGCGCCGACGTAGCGCGAGAAGACGGCGCGGATGTCGGCAGTGCCGAGGAAGCTGATCCAGTTGGATGGCCCCGCCCCGGCGATGGCGGCTTTGAAGCGCGTGCTGTGCGTGATCGCCCAGTTCGTCAGGTAGCCGCCGCCGCTCCAGCCGCCGACGACGAGGCGCTCTGGGTCGGCAATGCCGCGCGCGACCAGTGCGTCGATGCCGGTGTTGATGTCCTGCCAGTCCGGCTCGCCGTAGGAGTGGGTGATTGCCTTGAGGAAGTCGATGCCACGTCCGGTCGAGCCGCGTGGGTTCGGCATGAAGACGGCGTAGCCACGCTGGGCCAGGAACTGGCCGTGGTTGTGCCAGTCGGCGTAGAGGGTGTGGACCCAGGCCGCCGCCGGGCCGCCGTGGATGTGGGTTAGCAGCGGGTAGCGCGTGCCCTCCTCGTAGCCGACCGGCAGGATCAGCAGCCCTTCGATCTCCAGCCCGTCGAACGCGGTCCAGGTGATCTCGCGCTGCTCGCCCCAAGTGTACTCGCGCGTCCAGGGGTTGAGGTCGGTCAGCCGCCGGGTGGCCCCGCTCTGCTCGGCAACGTACACGTCGCCGAACGAGGTGGCGTCCGCCCAGGCGAACGCCCAGCGGCGACCGTCGGCGGAGCAGGAGAACGCCTCGGCGCCGCTGCCTGGCCGGTCTCCGGGGGTAGCGGCGGGACGGAGTTCGCCGCGTTCCAAGTCAGCCAATAGGAAACGGTGCTGCTGGCCAGTTTCCACCCCAACCAGCAGGTGGTCGCCGTCCGGCAGCCAGTGGAAGGAGTGAAACGCCCCAGCGAACCCCGGTGCGACGACGTGCGGCGTGCCGCCAGTCACTGGCAGCGTCTGCAGCACCCAGCGGGCTGGGATCGCGCCGTCTGCGCCGATAAAGGCCAGCGTCGAGCCATCCGGGCTGAAGCGTGGCGAGCTCGTGATGCCCTCGAACTGCCCCAGGCTCGTCAGGTTGCCGTTCAGGTCGAGCAAGTACATCTCGGAGCGGATGCGCGCGTTTGTGCTGGGCGAATCGCCGGCCATGATGGCGAACCCATCTGAATCCGGCGCCCAGGCGAAACCGGCATCGACATAGCCGCCAACGTGGTAGCCATCCGGCGACACTTTGCGGGCGGCCGGCAGCGTTTCGGTTGCTGCCGGGTCAGCGGGCAGTTCGATGACCCACACGCCAGTCAAGCGCGGCTGTTCGTCGGCGACGTGCGCATCATCTCGGTCCTTGCGCCGCTGCTGCACGTCTTCCGGTTCCTCATCGCGCGCGAGGAAGGCCAGCATCCGGCCATCCGGCGACCAGGCAAAGCTGCCGATACCGCCGGGGTGGTCGGTGATGCGGAGCGCTTCTCCACCGGCGCGCGGCAGCAGGTAGAGCTGCTGGGCGCCGCTGCCGCGCCGGTCGGAGCTGAACGCGATCCAGCGGCCATCTGGCGACCAGCGTGGGTTGCCGTCGTTTGCCCCGGAAGCTGTCATCCGGCGCGCCGTGCCGCCCCCGGCTGGGACGAGCCAGATCTCGCTCTGTTCCGTCTCGCCAGCCTGCGGTGCCTCGGTCGTAACAAAGGCAACGTCGCTGCCGTCCGGCGCGATCTGCACGTCGAGCAGCCGTATTGCCGCCACAGCGCGGGTGATGAGGTCGTCCATTGGTTCTCCCTGTTGATCGTGCGCGTGGGTCTACGCGTGTGACTGATCGTAGCAAAGCGGGAGGGGTGAGGGCGCTACTCCCCCAGCGCCTCGGCCACGGCCTGGTCGAGGCTCATGGACCGCCCGATGGCGTGTTGCTGTGCGTAATCCTCCGGTGAGAGGCTGGCCCGGACGGCGCTGGAGATCTGGTCGTACTCTGGCTGTTCGACTGGCGATAGCACGATCCCGGACTGTTCGCGTAGCGTGTCGCTGGCAGCCAACAGGCGCGCAGCACGCGCGGCGTTGCCAGCGTCGCACGCCAGGGCTGCCATGCCCAACAGGCATTCCGGCAGCCGGCCGGTGATGCCAAGCCGGTGGCGCACCTCGATCGCCTCGCGATAGAGCTGGGTCGCCAGCTGTGTCTCGCCGCGCAGGCGCGCGAGGTCTGCCAGGGCGATTGCCGGACCGGTCGCCAGCTTGTCGCCGATCTGGCGGCGCAGGTGCAGCGCCTCCTCGATGAGCCGCTCGGCTTCGACATATTCGCCACGATAGCGGGCGACCAGGCCGAGGTTGTTCAACGATAGCGCCGTCCCGCGCGTGTCGCCGATTGCGCGGCGCAGCGCCAGACTTTCCTGATGGAGAGCGGCGGCGCGGTCCAGGTCGCCACGCAACCGGGCGACTTCGCCCCGTGCATCGAGCGAGCGCGCCCGTGATTGTGTTTCGTTCAATTTCTGCTGCAGGTGCAACGCTTCTTCAAAATACTGCTCGGAACGGTCATACTCGCCGCGGTTGCCGAGCACGACCCCCAGGTTGTGCAGCGCCAATGCGACTTCCCAGTCGCTTGCATGCACGCGGAAGAGGGCCAGGACCTCCTCATACATCTGCGCGGCCTGCTCGAACTGGCCCCGGTCCATCAGCACGGTGCCGACATTGTTCAACGAGATGCCCACGCCGCGCAGGTCTCCCAGCTCGCGCCGCAGCGCCAGGGCAGTTTCGTGCAGCGCTTGCGAGGTGGCGAGGTCCCCCTGGTCACGGGCGAGGTTGCCGGCGGCGTTCAACGCTTCGGCGCGTACTGCGGGCGCCACGGCGGCGTCGGAAGCCAGCGCGGCATCCAGCCAGCGGCGGCCTTCGCTGAGGTGGCCGCGCATGTGCCAGAAGCGGCCGAGCGCCGCCGCCAGTCGGAACCCATCGGTCAGGCGGGCCGCATCTCCCTGGCCCCAGGCCAGGGCCGAGCGCAGGTTATCGTGCTCGCGTTCCAGGCGCGCCAGCCAGTAGTGCTGTGCTGGACCGCGTAGCTCCCCAGCAGCTTGTTCCGCCATGGCCAGATACCAGGCCAGGTGGGCATCCCTCAGGCGCTCATATTCCCCCGCCTCCTGCACGCGCTGGGCGGCGAACTGGCGGATCGGTTCCAGCAGGCGGAAGCGCGAGCTGCCGTCCGGGTCGGTTTCCGCGACCACCAGCGATTGCTCGACGAGCTCGGTAAGCAGTTCCAGCACCTGGTGTTGTGCAAGTCCCTCGCCGGAAGTCACCGCCTCGGCGGCGTCCAGCGTCCAGCCGCCGGCGAAGATCGAGAGGCGGCGGAACAGGGTCTGTGCCTGCGGGCCGAGCAGTTGGTAGCTCCAGTTGATCGCGGCCGACATCGTCTGCTGGCGTTCCGGCAGGTCGCGCGCGCCGCCGACCAGCAGCGGCAGCAGCATGTCGAGCCGCGCCAGCAGTTCGTTGGGGCTGAGCGCGCGTACCCGCGCCGCCACTAGTTCGATGGCGAGTGGCAGGCCATCCAGCCTGCGACAGATCGAGGCGACCGCAGCGCTGTTGGACGGCGTCAGGGCAAAGGCCGGAGATGCCGCCCGTGCCCGTTCAACGAACAGGCGCACCGCTTCCACCTGCGCGATGTCCTCCAACGGCGTGTCGTGGCCGAGTGTTGGCAGTGCCAACGGGCGTACTGGGTACTCGTGCTCCGCCCGCAGGCGCAGCGGCGCTCGGCTGGTAACCAGGAGGGCCAAACCCGGGCAGACAGCCGGTAGCTGCGCCAGTTCCGTTGCGGCGTCAAGGAGATGTTCCGCGTTGTCCAGCACAAGCAACCAGCGGTCGCTGCCGAAGTGTGCGGTCAGCACGTCGCGGATCGCCCCCTGACCCCCTTCAGTGAGGCCGAGGGTCTGCGCTACTTCCGGCAGGACCAACCCAGGGTCGGCCAGTGGGGCCAGCGACACGAACGCGACGCGGCCCGCATACGCTTCCTGGAGCTGTGTCGCAACTTCGAGCGCCAGCCGGGTCTTCCCGACCCCGCCCGCGCCGGTCAGCGTGACCAGGCGCACCACGTCTGCGGCCAGCAGGTCCATCAGCTCACGCAGCTCGCGTTCTCGGCCGATCAGTGCGGTCGGCGCAAGGGGCAGGGCTTGGCGCTGCGCCACGGGGCGCGCCGTTTGGCGCTCGCGGCTGGGGAGCGCCCCGCTGAACGCAGCGCGTTCGTCGTCCGAAAGCCCCAGGGCATCGGCCAGCGCCCGCACGGTGTGGGGATAGGGGCGCTGGCGGCGGCCACGTTCCAGCGCGGCAATTGCCTTGACACTCAGTCCGGCCCGCTCCGCCAGTTCCTCCTGTGTCAGGCCGGCGGCTTCGCGGTGGCGGCGCAAGCGCGCGCCGAACTCCTCCGCAACGGCGGCCGGCTGGTCGGCACGTGTTGGGCGATTCGCAGGCATCACACCCTCGTGGACGACTCCATCACCCCCACACTGGGGTGACAGTCGCAAGTGTAGGGGTTGCGTGGCTGTCTCCGAAAGCGGCTGAGCGTGAAGATGCGCTCAGAACGGTGGCGCGGTTGCGGACCTCACCGGCGAGGTCCGCAAAGCCACTGAGAAGGGAAGGAACCCAGTCATGACGATCGCAGTCCGGCCGACGACCATCGCAGGTGACCTGTTCGACCTCCGCACGCTGGAGGCGCTGCGCGCCCAGTTGGATGGCGACCTGATCACCCCGGAGCGGCCTGAGTACGACAAAGCCCGCCAGGTGCAGGACATCGCTGTCGACCGCTACCCGCTGGCGATTGTCCGCGCCGCGAGTGCGCGCGATGTCGCCGCAGCGGTGCAGGTCGCCGCGGCCCACGCGCTCCCACTGGCGGTGCGCGGAGGGGGCCATAGCCTGGCACGACTGAGCATGGCCGACGATGCGCTGGTGATCGACCTGAGCGCCATGCGCGGGATCAGCATCGACCCCGAGACGCGCATCGCCCGCGTCCAGGGCGGCGTAACCTCCGGCGACCTCGCCGGCCCGGCCGGTGAGCACGGCCTGGCGTTGACAACCGGCGACACGGCGACGGTTGGGTTCGGTGGGCTGGCCAGTGGTGGCGGCCTCGGGTTCATGGCACGCAAGTACGGCATGACGATCGACAACCTGCTCTCTGCCCAGGTTGTCACCGCTGCGGGCGAGATCGTCACTGCTTCTCCCAACGAGCATCCGGACCTCTTCTGGGCCATTCGTGGCGGCGGAGGCAACTTCGGGGTGATCACCGAGTTCACCCTGCGGTTGGCCGAGGTGCCGCAGATCCTCGGTGGTGTGCTGCTCCTGCCGGCCACCCGCGAGGTGTTGCGCGGCTACCTGGAATATACCGCGACTGCCCCGGACGAGCTCTCGACGATTGCGAACCTGATGCTCGGCGCCCCGTTCCCCTACACACCAGAGGAGTGGTACGGCAAGCCGGTCGTTATGGTGATCGTCTGCTGGAGCGGCGACCTGGAAGCTGGGGAACGCGCCATCGCGCCGCTGCGCGCGCTGGCGGAGCCGATTGCCGATACGATCGCTCCCGGTCCCTACAGCTCGATCTACGACTGGACCGCCCACCAGGAGGTGCGCCACTCCTTCTCGTTGCGCTCGATGTATGCCAACGAACTGAGCGACGCCGCTCTGGATGCCGCGCTGGAGGCGATCGCCAACGCATCATCACCCTACAGCCTGATCCACCTGCGCGGCCTGGGCGGTGCGCTCAACCGGGTCATGCCAGACGCAACCGCCTACGCCCACCGGCACCAGCGCTATATGTACACGATCATCGGGCTCTGGATGGACGCCGACGAGGACCCGGAGCCGCACAGCGCCTGGACCCTCTCGCTCTGGGAGAAGGTGCGCCACGAGGGGGATGGGGTGTACGTCAACTTCCTGCAGAACGAGGGACCGGAGCGCGTGCGCGACGCCTACCCGCCGGCGACCTACGCCCGCCTGCGCGAGATCAAGCGCCGCTACGACCCGACCAACCTCTTCCGCCTCAACCAGAACATCTCGCCTGCCGGATGACGGCTGGTGGCCGGCGACGACTGGCCGTCAAAGACACAAGCGCGGGGGATCGGCATAACCGGTCCTCCGCGTTCTCGTTGTCCACGTGGTTTCGCGCGGCTTCCAGCAGCTCACCGAAGCCCAGTCGAAACGCACAGTGCCGGCATCTCCCCCAAACGCGACCTGCTGCCGGAGCCGAACGACCACCGCGAGGTCGCGGCGGGACTCTGCTCTCTAGTCCCAACCTGCTCACCGTATTCTGCGGTCATCCCGACCGAAGTGGAGGGATCTCCAGTGAGCGACCCAGTACGCCAAGCGGGGAATGGCGTGTACCCCGGCGAGATTGCCCCAACCTTCCGACTGGAGATCCCTCCACTTCGGTCGGGATGACCGCGGGGGAACATGTTTCGCTGGCGCAACTTCGCCGCACGACGACCGTGGATGACGTTGTAACACCCTGCTTACCTGTTCGAGCCTGGTTGGCAACTGCTTCGGTCTCCAGTATCCTGTGCCAGAACATCCGTTCGATGTACGTACAATTTCCCCTGCGGGGGCGAATGAGGAAAGGCGGCACATGGACCTGCTGGACCGCATGCTAGGGCACGACTACTGGGCCACGACGCAGATTCTGGAGTACTGTCGTCCGTTGAGCGACGCGCAGTTGGACCGGGAGTTCGATATCGGCCATCGGTCGCTGCGGGAGACGCTGGACCACCAGATCTTCGTGCTGAACGCCTGGACACAGCAGATGCTCGGGACGCCGGCTGCCACTGCCCGCGAAGGGGGGCGCTCGATTGCGGAGCTGAGCGAACTGCATGAGCGCTACCACGCTCAGTTCTCCGAAGTGGCCCGCCGCATATCTGCCGAGCAGCGCCTCGACGAGATGTTCGTCGACCACTACGACTATCCGCAGTCGCAGGGCGCGACGATCATCCACGTGCTCTACCACAACGTCCTGCACCGCAGCGAAGCCAAGCACATGCTCGCACGGCTGGGAGTGGCGGATGTCTGGGACCTCGACCCACAGGAATGGGAATACGTCCAGCGCAACGGTGGACTGGAGCAGGAGCAGGCATGACGACACGTGAACAGGCGATCGAGCAGGTGGCAGCCGAACGGGCGGCCTGGCAGGCGCTGCTGGCGGAGATCGGCACGGAGCGCATGGAGGAGCCGGGTCCGATGGGGGACTGGACCTTCAAGGACCTTGTCGCACACCTCTGGTTCTGGCAGGACCGCACGCTTGCCCGCCTTGCCGCTGGCCCGGGCCAGCTCGGTAAGCCGATGCCCTGGCCGCCGGAAATGGGCGACGAGGACGAGATCAGCGACTGGAACGAGGTCAACGCCTGGATCCGCGACCAGTATCGCAACCTCCCGCTCTTCGATGTGCTCCAGATGCACGACCAGCAGTTCCAGCAGGTTGCCGACCTGCTCGCGAGCATGCCGGACGAGCACCTGCTGGTTCCCGGCGCATTCGGCTACCCAGGCATGGAACAGGTCGCAATGGTCGACGCCGAATTCTTCGACCACTTCCATGACGAACACGAAGCTGCGGTGCGCGCTTGGCTGGCGGCGCGCTAGCGAGCGGTGACAGGCAACAGGTGATAGGCAACAGGGGTGGGGCCCACCGCCCATTGGCCCGTGTTGCCTGTCTTTTCGGATCAGCGCCGTTTGGCGCTGTTGGCGTTCCGGCCGTGTTCGGTCGGTGCGTACTTCTCAATCACCCCCTGCCGGCCGCCAGATCGGTGTCACGACCCCTTCGCCGTTTCGAATCTGCGCCACCGGCTCTGACACCGTTGTGTTTGAGACGGTGATGACGCGCAGGTCGTTCGAGTAGCCGTCTCCACAGCTGATGTAGGCGATCTTC
>QEUZ01000205.1 GCA_003577355.1 Chloroflexota bacterium
AGCAATGATCGCCGTCAGAGCGCCAATGATCGAGACGACAAGCAGCGCGTCCTGACTGATCGAATAGATCGGGTAACAACGGGCGACCATATAGACGCCCGCCGTGACCATCGTCGCCGCGTGGATCAGCGCAGAGACTGGGGTTGGGCCTTCCATCGCGTCCGGCAACCAGACGAAGAGCGGCCACTGTGCTGACTTACCGATTGCCCCGAAGAAGAGCAGCACGGCGATCCAGGTGATCGTCGAGCCGGACAGCTCGACGATATGCTCAAACACATCGTGGAACACGATCGTGTTCAGGTGCACGAAGATCAGGAAGATGCCGATGCCAAACCCAAAGTCGCCAACACGATTGACGATGAACGCCTTCTTCGCGGCGTTCGCGGCAGAGGTGCGCCGGAAGTAATAGCCGATGAGCAGGTACGAACACAGACCGACCGCTTCCCAAAACGCAAACAGCACGAGGAAGTTGTCGGCCAGCACCAGCATGACCATCGAGAAGACGAAGAGCGGCAGGAACGAGAAGAAGCGGTAGAAGCCTGGGTCCCCCTTCATGTACCCGATGGCGTAAATGTGCACCAGCGTTGAAATCGTCGTGACGACCATCAACATGACCGCCGAAAGGTGGTCGACATGCAGGTTCAGCGGGACGTTGAAGCTTCCGGCGGGGATCCAGGTGTACAGATGCTGGGTAAGCGGCTCGTCGGAACCGAGCTGGTCGATGAACGCAAGCAGGCTAATCAGCCACGCGCCGGCGACGCCGGCCACGGCCAAGTAGCCGGCCTTATCCTTGATGAACCAGCGTCCTAACAGAAAGTTGATGACCGCCGCCGCAAGCGGCAGCAGCGGTATCAGGACGAGCAGGTCTTCCATGAACGGGTCATCTCCCCCGATCCCACCCGGCGGCGCACACCGCCACCCCTAGCCGGTCGATCATACCCCCGGGCGGCGCCCCAAACCGGCTCCGCCCAACCCGGCGCGCTTACTCGCGCAACTCCCTGACTGCTGCGACGTCGACCGTGTCGACGCGACGCGATAGCGCCATGATGATGCCGAGACCAAGCACCGACTCCGCAGCAGCAACGGCGATGATAAAGAGTGCGAACGTCTGCCCGATCATCGAGTTCTGCTCCCACGCGAACCCAATGAAGGCGACGTTGACCGCGTTGATCATCAGCTCGACGCTCATGAAGATGACGATGACATTGCGCCGGGTCAGCACGCCCATCATCCCGATGATAAAGAGGGCCGCGCTCAGCAGGAGGAAGTGGTTGGCGCTCAATTCGTTCATTGCCTATTCCTCCTCACTCCCGATACCGCGCCCGTGCAGAACTTCACCGCGCACAGCATCGCTGATTGGCTCAACTGCTGCGCTTGCCGGGTTGAAGTAGTCCATTTCGAAGGCGGGCGTTTCGGTATAGGACTCGTTGTCGCGCACCATGATGAGTCCGCCGCGGAATTCTCCCGGGGGCGCAGTTCGCGCTGCCGCCGTGGTTCCCCCTGCTGGTAGTGCGAGCTCTGCGTCTGCGCCGCGCGGATGCGCCAGTGAGATGGTGCCGGTGGTGCGGGCACGTCTGCGGGTCGTCGGTTCGTCCGGCCGCGCGAGCACCAGCGCACCGATTGTCCCAACCAGCAGGACAACCGCGATCGCTTGGATCGGCAGCACGTAGCCAGAATAGAGGAACTGCCCGAGCACCTGCACGTTGCCGCCAGCACGGTCGACCGCGCTTTCAGTCCACGGGCCAGTTTGGCCGACGGCGGTGCGTGTCAGGATCGCGGCAGCGAACTCACCCAGCAGCATCAGGCCGATAATCACACCCAACCCACGCTGCAGTGGAAACCCGCCGTGGAACTCTGGAAGGTCGTCCTGATGCACCAGCATGATCACGAACAGCACCAACACCAGTATGGCCCCGGTGTAGACGATGATCTGGACGGCTGCAAGGAACTCGGCCCGGAGGAGCACGAAGATGCCAGCGAGATTGACGAAGGTTACGACCAGCGCGACCGCGCTGTGCACCGGGTTGCGCGCCAGGACAACCCCGAGCGCGGCAACCACTGCGATGACGGCCAGGACGGCCTGCCCTCGCGTCGCTGCGAACATTGCATACAGCAAGCCCAACACAACAACCCCGAGCGGGATCAAGAACGTCGTGTTGGAGATCTCACCGTCGCTGCGGAGCTTCACCCAGCCAGTGATTGCAATGTTCACCAGCACGAGCGGCAGCAGCACTTTCCAGGCGATACCCATCAGTTGGTCATAGCGGAAACGCGGGAGCGTACCGCGCAGCCAGATGTAAAAGAACAGGAAGATCGTCGCCTTCAGCAGCAACCACCAGATGCCATCCTTGAGCGGCCCATCAATGCCGCCCAGGAAGAGGGTTGACGCCAGCATGGCGACGATGATCATGTTGATGTACTCGGCAAGGAAGTAGAACGAGAAACGGAACCCCGAATATTCGGTATGGAACCCGGAGATTAGCTCGGTCTCCGCTTCGGGCAGGTCAAACGGCGCGCGGTTCGTCTCCGCGACAGCCGAAATGAGGAAGATGATGAAGCCCAGCGGCTGGGAGAGGATGTACCAGTTCGGGATGCTGAGCCCGAAAACATCCAGAGATGTGCGCTGGGCGTTGAGGATTTCAACCAACGACAGGGAAGAAGCCAGGATAAACACCCCGACCAGCGAGAGCCCGAGCGTGATCTCATACGAAATCACCTGGGCTGCCGAGCGCAACGCCCCAAGCAGCGAGTAGCGGTTCCCTGAGGCGTAGCCGCCCAAGATGATCCCGTAAACGCCGATTGACCCGAGGGCCAGGACATACAGCACTGCGATATTCAGGTCGGTGACATACAGGTTCAGCGTATGGCCGAAGATCGTTACCTGATCGCCGAATGGGATTACCAGCGCCGATAGCGGCGCGGTCACAAACGCGATCAGCGGCGCAATCACAAAAATGCGCTTGTCGGCTGCCGCGGGAATCAGGTCCTCTTTCCCGAGCAGCTTGATCCCGTCAGCGATCGGCTGTAGCAGGCCAAACGGGCCGACGCGGTTCGGGCCGATGCGGTCCTGCATCAGCGCGAGCACCTTACGCTCGGCGTAGGTCATATAGGCCATTCCGACGAGCATGCCGTTGAGGACGATGAAGCCGAAGAGATACGTCATCCAGAGCGGTTGATCGTTCATGAAAGAACGGCTTCCCCCTCACGCCACATCCGGACAATCGACCCCAGCGCGCCCCACCGCGCCGGCATGTCCGGACTCTCCCCCTTGCCGGACATGCGTGAAGCCTCCTTGTTGCCGGCTCTCGGCCGTGCCCCGGGAGGCTCCAGATCGGTCCGCGACTACCAGTGTACCGTATTCAGCGTCGTTGGAAACGCGGCCTACCGGTCCACTGAACCAAGCACGATATCGATCGTGCCGATCAACGCGACTGCATCAGCCAGCATCGCACCCTGTGCGAAGTGCGGCAAGATCTGAAGATTGACGAAATCGGCCGAACGAATGCGCAGCCGATACGGCACCCCGCTGCCATCCGAGTAGATGTAATACCCCAGTTCCCCCTTGGAGTGTTCTATGCCGACATACACCTCGCCGACCGGCGGCGAGAACCCCTTGATGACCCACACGAAGTGGCGCTGCATATCCTCTGCCGTGCGCAACACGGTGTCGTGCGGCGGGATCACGTAATTCGAGTCGTTGAGCATTAGCGGGCCCTTGTGGTCTTTCACCACATCCAGGCACTGGCGAATGATCCGCAAGGCCTGACGCATCTCCTCCATGCGGACAAGGTAGCGGTCGTAAACATCGCCATGCGTCCCCAACGGCACCTCGAAGTCGAGCCGGTCGTAGACAAGGTACGGCTGCGCCTTGCGAATGTCGTAATTGATGCCACTGCCGCGCAGGCAGGCGCCGGTCAGCCCATAGTCGATCGCCGCTTGCGGCTCGATGATCCCCACCCCGCGGGTGCGTGCGATCCAGATTGGGTTCGCGGTCAGCAGGTCAGAGTACTCCTGCTGATAGCCGGGGAAAACCTTCAGAAAGTGCTCGATCTGGTCGATCAGCCCTTCCGGTATCTCCCGGGAGAACCCGCCGATCTCCATCATGTTCGTCGTCAGGCGCGCCCCGCAGAAGCGCTCGAAGATATCGAGGATCAATTCGCGCTCGCGGAAGCAGTACAGGCTCATCGACAGCGCACCGATATCCAGCGCGTGCGTCCCCAGCCACACCAGGTGGCTGGCGATACGCGAGAGCTCCGCCATGATGACACGCCAGTACTGGGCGCGCTCTGGCGCGGCGATCCCGCACAGCTTTTCGACCGCCAGGATGTATCCCAGATTATTCTGCGGAGCCGCGACATAGTCTGTGCGGTCGGTCCACGGCGTGAACTGTGCGTAGCGCCGGGTTTCACCGATCTTCTCGACCCCGCGGTGCAGGTAGCCAATGATCGGGTCGGTCGCCACAATGGTTTCGCCCTCGAGGGTTAGCACCACACGCAGCACGCCGTGGGTGGACGGGTGCTGTGGCCCCATGTTGAGGACGAGCTCGCGTCGCGTCGCCGAGATCTGGCGCTCGTCGGTAATCTCAAGCGTTCCGGTTGCGGGCGGCGCCATCTGCGAGATGGACATCAATTCCTCCGATAGTCGGTGATGCGCGGCGCTGCGTCGGCGAAACCAGGCTGGACATACTGCTTGTAGCCCCGGATCGGGTAGTCCTTCCGCAGGGGATGCCCCTCGTCCCAGTCCTCAGGCAGGAGCATACGCCGCAAGTCGGGGTGACCCTCGAAGATGATCCCGAACATGTCGTAGCACTCGCGTTCGAGCCAGCCGGCAGCCAGGTAGACGCCGGTGAGGGTCGGGCAGGGCTCACCCTCAGCGACCCCAGCCTTGATCCGCAACCGCTGGCGGTTGGGAATGGAGTAGAGTGTGACGACAACATCAAAGCGTGGCGCATCGCGCAAGCGCAGCATGTCCACAGCGGTCAGGTCGGTCAGGGTACGGTAAGCCAGGTGCGGCGTATCACGCAGGGCGGCGCAGATATCGGCCAGCCGCTGCGCCCGCACGTTAATGGTTACTTCGTCGCGGAAAAAGGTAACTCCAAGGACGTCATCGGGAAAGAGCGCCCGCAATGCCAGAATAGCGGGATGCAATGATTCGTCCTGCGGCCCCCAGTAGCCGGTGTTGGTCCAGGCCGGGTCGATGACAGCCAGCCCAGTCATATCCGTAGCCGGTTCACGCACTGGCGCGCTCATCGCTTCGGCTTCTGCCAGCGCCGTCTCTGCCTCGTTCGGGTTCGCGGACATCTGCTGCCTCTTCTGGCCTACTCACGACGCCGCCATGCACGCTGCCGGCTCGTGCCTGCTCTAATCAGCGGCGCCAACCAGTGTCGAACGCGCGGCCTCACGGTCGCGCTCGCGTTCGGCTTCCGCCTCGGCGCGACTCGACTTTTTGGCAATCGTCTCGAACTTGATCACCTTATGCTGCAGCTCGATGATGCCGTAGTACAGCGCTTCGGGAATCGGTGGGCAGCCTGGCACGTACACATCGACCGGGACCACCTGATCGACCCCTTGGACGACGGCGTAGGTATCAAACGGCCCACCGACGTTCGCACACGAACCCATCGAGAGGACCCACTTGGGATCGGACATCTGGTCGTAGAGCGTGCGCACAACCGGCGCCATCTTCTTGGTTACCGTTCCGGCCACGATCATCAGGTCTGCCTGCCGTGGTGTGGCCCGGTAGAGCATCCCAAAGCGCTCCGACAAGTCATAGCGTGGCATTGACGCGGCGATCATTTCGATCGCACAACAGGCCAAACCGAACTGCAGCCACCACAGACTTGAGCGGCGCGCCCAGTTGAACAGAAAGTCGACGGAGGAAGTCAGGACATTCTTCTCGAACTTGTTCTCGATCAGACCCATTCCAGGGCTCCCTTCTTCCACTCGTAGGCCAGGCCAGCGAGCAGAAGCGAGATGAAGACAATCGCCTGGATGTAGCCGTACAGCCCAAGTGCGTCGAAGGCGACTGCCCACGGATAGAGGAAGATGGCTTCAATGTCGAAGATGACGAACAACAGCGCGACGACATAGAAACGAGGGGTGTAGCGCGCGCGTGGCGGAGAAACCTGAGGCACGCCAGACTCGTACACGCCGAGCTTGGTTGGGTTCGGGTTCGACGGCCGGATGAGCCGCCCAACGATCAACAGTGACGAGCCCATGACCGCCGCAGTCAGCAGCATCAGGCCGATGATCGCGTAACTCTGCAGCACCCCGCGCCTCGTCCCTTCGTCCGGCGCGTTCACGCGCCAAATGGCCGGACAACACCTTGTGTACTATATCACGAACGGTCACGATTCAATGCGACGCCGCCCCGCACGAGCATCAAGAATGCCTATGTAGACGAGGAAAACCTCCACGTGCAGCAGGTTGTCTCACCGGCGCCGCACCATTTCGTCCTCGGCTCGCACCTGAAGGCGCCCCAGCACGGTGCGCACAGTCCCCCCGTTGATCTGGTACTCAACCGCATCTTGTTCAGCGTGCGCGACGTTCACCAGGACCAGTTCTGCCAGCGGCAGGCTGGCTCCAGGCGGACAGGACAGTGCGCCATGTTCGCCGGGTGCTCCCGCGCGGAACGTGACCGAGGTATCGTCGTACACCGATTCAATAAACCAGTGCGTCCCCAGCGTTCCACAGCGCAATGTCCCAAGCGGTGAGCCACGCGTTCCGCGCGGCCAGAGGGATGACGGCACGAGGAGCCGGATGCGAAAGTCCTCCGCCACCACATCCCCGTTGTTCATCAGCGTCAGCAGGTAGCGCCGGGCGCTCGGCGGGTCTCCTGGAAGTGCGGGGAGGATGTCGCTGACAATCTGCGCCCCAGTGCGTGGCAGCGGCCGTTCATCGTGGCGAAAGATCCCAACCGGCGGCGCGAACAGGATCGTCGCCACGACAGGGGGGATCAGCAGCGCGAGCCACGGTGTCCCGGCAATGCCGGCCAGCCCGAGCAAGGTCAGTGCACTGGTCACCACCCACAACCAGCGCAGAGGTGAACGAGCGCGTTGACGGAACATTTACCCGTTCCGCGACGAACGTGGATCAGCCGCCAGCATCAGTTGTGCCAGCGCGACTTCTTTGCGGCTGAAGAAGGTGCGGATCTCTTGCCAGAGCGCCGGTTGCTCGCGTCCCAAACGCTTGAGCGCGTCGGAGAAGACGAAATCACCGCTGGCGATCAGCGCGCTCATCAGCTCGGTGCTCAACTGTTCGGCAAGGTAATACGGTTCGACAGCCGCGAACTTCGCATGGTAGTAGCGGCGCAGCGCGCGCAGCTGTTCCGGCAACAGGAACCCGCTTTCGACCCCACCGAACATCTCCGCCCAGTTCACGCAGTCGAGTAGCCCCTCCAACAGGTCGATGCGCTCCCCCTGCTGGACCCGAGCGAACAGCTCCAGCACAGCATCCGGCAGGTAAAGCAGTTCTCCCGGGGTCTCCGGCCAGTCGTTACCGGCGTTGTCCGCTGTGCCTCGTCCTGCTGACACGGTTCGTTCCCTCACGCTGCGCGCATACGCCTTGAGCCAACTCGGCGGAGCCTCACGGCAATCTCGTACCAGCAAGCACAGGTTATTCCCGGGGGAGTCTGCCGCATCCCGTGTATCACCACCACCTCAGCTCGGCGCCGGCAACCCCAGGAATGCTTCGAGCAGGAACCGGCTGCCGGAGGTGGCCGCG
Source organism: Chloroflexota bacterium (assembly GCA_003577355.1). Lineage (GTDB taxonomy): Bacteria > Chloroflexota > Chloroflexia > Thermomicrobiales > CFX8 > CFX8. Next base: position 7,722 of record QEUZ01000205.1, read on the forward strand.
ATGATTGCAACCCCGACAAGCAACGCCACTGTCGCCGGGCCAGCGAGCTGTCGCGTCGTCCGGGCCATGCCCTCGCGCCGTCCGAGCAGGATGACGAACCCCAACGCAAGCCCACTCACCACTGCTACGGCGGACATCAGCAGGAGCAACGTCAGTGGGACACGCAGTGGCTCCCACCGGGTCCAGACGAGCAGGAAGAATAGAGCATGCACGCCGAGCAAGGGGCCGAGGTCAGGCAGGCTCGACAACACCGGACGACGGGTGCGCTCGCTGCGCGCGAAGGCAACTTGGCCGATCAGCATCCAGATAAACACCGCCAGCGTCGTTCCGGTGAGCAGGCCAGTGACCAGGCGAAGCTCGTTGCGCGGGGTATAGAGATACGGCTGCTGGATATCTCGCAGAAACGAGTTCATGCCGTCCAGGGCCAGCGCCACGATGAAGCAGGCCAGCACCAGCGCCATACCGACCGACGGGATTCCGCCATACCGCCAGCGCCCGCGTGCGAACAGGTACAGGGCAGTGCAGGCCACGCCGCCATAAATGCCAGTCATGCGCGCGTCGAAGGGCAGCCGAGCATTCCCGAAGAAGAAGGAATGTGTCGGGTTTTGGGCGCACAAGCCGTGCAATGCAGCCAGCGACTTGCTCTCCAACGACCACGGCGCTGCCAGGAACGCAAGGAGACCACCAGCCAGCAACCCACAGTAGAGCCACTCCCAGCGGTTCAGGCCCCACTGGGCCGGTAGCAAACGCACGGGCAACTGGCGGTCCATCAGCTCTCGCACCAGTGTCACATCCAGGGTCGTAACGCCTAAGAACCGATCGCCAAACGTCGGATTGACTATAGCAGAGCGGTCCCATGGTGATACGGGACTGATGGATCGTTGGCCGTACGTACAGATGCGTGGTAGCGTTCACCTTCGGGAAGATTCCCTTGTCGGAATGCGCCGAACTGGCTTGGCCGCCAGGCGTCGGCGCAGAACGAGGACCAGGCTCCGGGACCATGCGTGTGCACGCTCGCTATTCACGTCGACAGATACTGAAGGTTGGCGGGGCGGTTGCGGTTGCCGCAATGCTCGATGTCGCCGACATCCTCGGCCCCCGCGCCGCCGTTGCTGGGACCCGCCACCGGTGGACCATTTCCGAACACTTGCCGAGTGACGGTGTGTTCGAGACGCCGGCGCTGCATCCTGACAGCACATTCAACGCCGTGTCTGTTTCCTGGCGCGCCGATGACCCATCCGTGCCGGTCCGGGCATTCGTGCGCGTGACGGCCGGCGGCGATGCCTGGTCGGACTGGATCGAGCTGCACCGCGATAGTCACGGCGACAACAGTGACGGCCGCGCGTATTGCTCGCCGCTTCTCGCAACCGGCGCTGATGTCCAAGTGCGCATCGAGGCTGCCCCTGATGCCGGGATACATGACCTCGTCGTCAGCGTCATCGACACGGCCGGAGGCGAGGAAGGCCAGGCACGCGCGCGCGCTGTTGACCCACTGATCGACGGCTTCATCATCCCGCGCTCCGGTTGGGGCGCCGACGAAGCGCTCCGCCATGTCGACCAGGACATCACCAAGCCGATCATCTGGAACCCCAGCTACCAGCCGGTCGAAAAGATCATCATCCACCACACGGCGACTGCCAATGACCCCGCCGATGCCAAGGCCGCTTTGCGAGCCATTTACTACTTTCACGCCGTTGAACGCGGCTGGGGGGACATTGGCTACAACTTTGTGGTCGATTGGCAAGGCAACGTCTATGAAGGCCGCTTCGGTGGACCGAACGTGATCGCCGGCCATGCGCTGCAATACAACTACGGCTCGATGGGCATTGCCCTGTTGGGTAATTTCGATGTCGCTGAACCGCCAGAGGCCGCACTCGATGCCCTGGTACGCCTGATCACCGTCCGCGCCCCGCACATCGATGTGACGGCTGCCGCCGATTTCGTCGACCTCGTCAATGTGCCCAACTTGTGTGGCCACGGGGACGTTCTGCCGACGAGTTGCCCCGGTGCGCTTGCCGCCGAGCAGCTGCCAGCCCTACGCGGCCGCATCGCCGGGACGGAGCCGGTCTATCTCGCACCGCCGATCCTGAAAGAGGCACTGCGAGTTGTCGCCCGTGAGATTGGCCCAGCAACGGTCTACACCGGCAACGTCCTCGAAG
>QEUZ01000206.1 GCA_003577355.1 Chloroflexota bacterium
AGGCATGCACTCTGCCATCGTCGGCGACAAGCACCGGCGCACCGCCGCGGCAGTCGATGCCCTGCGGCTGGACGAGCGTGTCGCTGCCGAAGGCGAAGAGGAAGGCGCCCAGAGCGTCGTACGCTTCGACAACCGCACGGGTTGCGTCGCTCACATACACGGTCGAGTCGGGGCTGACGCAGATACCGCTGGCGGCCACGAACGCCCCCGGCCCGACGCCTGCCGCTCCCCAGCCGGTGACGAAGGCGCCCTCGGGAGTGAATACCTGCACACGTGTGTACTCCAGCACATAGATGAGGCCGGATGGGGCGGCGGCGATCCCGGTGAGCGTAGCGAATTCACCAGCCCCAGCGCCCGGGCGGCCCCACTGACCGAGGAAGTTGCCGCCTGGCCCGAATCTCTGGATACGCTGGTTGCCACTGTCGGCGACGTCAGGAGCAGCCCGTCAGGCGTGTACTTCTGGATGCGGTGGCGATCGTAATCGGCGACGTAGACGTTGCCGTCCGTATCAACATCGAGACCATACGGGCCACGCATGCCGCTCTCAGGGTCGAACGGCCCGCCCCAGCTCGCGCGGTAGACGTAGTTCGGCGCAGCACCACCGGGCAGGACGACGTAGCGCCAATGGTAATAGTGCTGGCCAACATTGCCGGCTTCAGTCTCGAAGCCAGGAGGGTTGCCGGGCGTGTAGGTGAGGCAACGGCGTTCGAAACACTGCAGCAGGACATCACGCGCACTCCCGGCCACCTTCACTCGTGCCCAGTACGCTTCAGTGACCGGCAAGCCCGTGCCATAGAACGGGTCGCTGAAGAGCGGTTCGGTGCGGAATGCACCGTCGACAAAGACGGTCCCAGCTGAGGTCATAAACGCCCAGAATGGCGCTGCGACCTGGTGGTCGATGCCCGGCACACTGACCCGTTGCGCAGCAGTTACACCGTGGACGGTCAACGTGGGATCAACGCTGATATGCCCTGAGCGGTCAATGCGCTCGGTGATGATTGCTCCGGTGGCACGCGGTGGGGCCAGCCGCACCAGCGCCATCGTTGCGTACGTTGGGCCGCTCGGGTCATCGGCATCGCCTGCGACGTTGATCTCGGCGGGTGCATGTCGCTCGAACGTGGTATCTCCGAGCTGGAGCTGCCCCGTCATCAGCTCAACGACGAGCAGCCCATTGGTGACGTACCAGAGCGAGGCAGGGTCCCCTTCTGGATGCGTGACTTCCATGCGGGTTTTGTCGAAGTACTGCACCACGCGCGCGCCGCCGGGAGACTCCTGATACGGCTCCGACAGGACGGGGGTGTTAGCTTCCGGCCCCCAGATCCAGGTGCGGGAAACGACGCCGGAAGCCACCGGCCGGTCAGCACGTTCCCAAGTGCGCGCAAAGGCCGGAGTGCCTGGCGCGAGGCGCGCGGCTGCGCGAGCCTGGATGGGGCGCGCGCCGTTGGTGGCCACGCCACCGGCAACCAGTCCGGCCAACGTCTTCAGAAGCTGTCGGCGGGATGCGGCGCAGCGGAGCATGCGGGCAAGGTAGTCAATGCGCCTGTCGTCCACGGTCTACCTCTGGCTTAGAGCGATGACGGAGTGAGATCGGCCGTCCAGATGGCGAACACGGGGATGCGTTTGTCCACGGTGAGCGAGCGCGTAGCAATTGAAAGCGATGCGCAACCGTCTGTCAATCACGACGCAACCATCTGCGACCCGTACCTGGCGCTCTGCACGCTCGCACCAGCGCATACCTACGCAGTGCCATGAGTCAACAGCCGGACAGTTTTGGTCGCTCGACAACGCGCGGGCCACGTCCTTCCTGCTCTTCGCCACAACCCTGCTCTCCGGCGTGGCCGTGCCGGTGCAACGTGCCACTGCAATCGATCGCTTCGGCTGAACGACGGTCTCCGGCGGGGATACGCATCGGGTCATCCGCATCGCCAGCATCACCGTCACGCGATGCGGGTTGCCGATTGTTGACGGGTTTGCAGATGGTATCAACCCGGTGAACTCCGGCGGAGGAGTGTTTGCGGACGGCTTCAACGGAAAGCGGCTAGCGTAGTATCTTGCGGAGATGCCCTTCAGCGGCAACTCGCGTCGGTCGACGGCTGCGCGGAGTACAACTACGGCGTTACCGGCATTGCAACCGTGCTGTCCACCAGCACCACGATGTTATCTCAGCCGGCGTACTGCGTGCCGTGGGCAACACGTCGGCCTCCTTCCTCGGTGCTGCGTCAAGCATTCGAGCTTCTCAGAGTAGCAATTTGTTCGTTCACCCCAGCGCTCGGCAAGTTTCAGTGGACGACTCTCCCCACCGGCGATGTCGTCCCCATTTGGGGGGACCGGCGCGGTATGATGCCGGTCCGTCATCGCAACTCGTTCATGGGATACGCGTTGCCAAAGCCAGGTGAAGGGTGCATGTCGAGCGCATTTACCAGCGTCATCATCTGTACCCGCGACCGCCACGCGTCGTTCCAGCGCTCGCTGGGTTCGGTGTTGGCGCAACGAGCCGACGACTTCGAGGTGATCGTTGTCGATGGTAGCTCACCGCCGGTGGAGCTGCCGGAGGATGCGCCGGTGCCGCTGCGGGTGATACGTGAGCAATGTTCCGGCGAGGGGAGCGCCCGCGCGGCTGGGTTGCGCGCCGCTTCCGGCGACCTGATCGCCTGGTGCGATGACGACGCTGTGTGGACACCAGACCATCTGGAGGTCTTGCGAGCTGCGCTGCTGGCGGATCCCGCACTGGCGCTCGTTGCCGGCGCCGGGCCGCCTGTGATGTTCACTCCCGTCGATGACCGCCGGCGCAACGGAAGTGTCGCTCACCCACCGCCGGAAGGCTTTCTCCTGCCAGCCAGCGATGTGCTGCATCGCAAGCACGCCGCCTGGGACGCCGGCGGGTTCGACTTCTCGCTCGGCGCCTACGCGGGCGGTGACCTCTGGGCCAGGATTATCCGGATCGGAGCGTGGCGGCAGGTCCCGCAAGTGGTGACGATCCATCAGCGCGCCGAGCCCATCGCGCTGCCCGACACGCGCCGCAAAGCAGCGCAGCGCCTGCAACACGCCTGGCGAGACGATGCCCAGCGTTGGGAGCGCGCGCGGACGCGCCTGCGTGCCCGCGCTGCGGGGTACGTGCCGTTCGACCCAGACACCTGGCGTGATGGCCGCCGGGAGCTCATCTTTGCAACACACATGCACGAGCACATCAGCTTTGCCGCCGTCGCACGGCAGTTGATCGCGCGGTTGACGGCGCATGGTGTGCAGGTGACGACCGGATACGACGGCCGCGACCCTATCCCGCCGGGCTGGGAGGGGATCGCGTCGCGCTCGATCGAGCCGCGCAACCGGCTGGCGCTGGTCTACGAACCGCCGGACGACCGCGCGGCGCTCGGCTGCGAACGCGTGGTGCGCTACGCGATGTGGGAGACGACCGTGGTCCCGCCCAGCCAGGTGGCCGAGATCAATGGCACGCTCACGATGCTCTACGTCCCCAGCCGGGCGAACGCCTGCATCGCGCGGGAGAACGGCGTGGATGTTCCTGTGCGCGTCCTGCACCACGGCGTCGATCCTCAGCGCTTTCCACTGCTGGAACGCCCGCGTCGCGGCACGGAACCATTTGTCTTCGGGTGCTACGCGACGCTCCAGACCCGCAAGGGGACTGACCTGCTGATCCGCGCCTTTCTGGAGGAGTTCGCGCCGTCTGAGCCGGTGCGCCTGGCGCTGAAGCACACCTACGACCGCTGCCGCGATTACGCGCCGAGCGACCCGCGCATCACGCTCACCACTGGGTTCTTCGAGCATGCGCAGCTCCTCGAATACCTGCAAGGGCTGGACGCGTTCGTCCTGCCGACGCGCGGAGAAGGGTTCGGGTTGACCGGGCTGGAAGCCATGGCCACCGGCCTGCCGCTGATCTGCACCCCCTGGAGCGGCCCGGCAGACTACCTGGACCCGGTCGATACCTACCCCCTGCGCTACCAACTGCAGGAGACCGGCGGGATACACTTCGGGTTTCGCCGGCAGTTCGGCTACTGGGCCGAGCCGGATATCCAGGACCTGCGCTGGCTGATGCGCTACGTCTACGAGCACCGCGAGGAGGCGGCCGCCAAGGGGCTGCGCGCCTCCGCGCGGGTACACCGCGACTGGACGTGGGACCGCGCGGCCCGCCAGGTGATCGCCGATTTCGACCTGCTGGCCCAGGGCCTGACTCCGGCTGCGGATTGAGCGATGCAGACGCCCGCGCCATTCATCAGCGTCATCATCTGCACCCGCGACCGCCACGAGGGCTTCCGGCGGGCGCTGGCGTCGGTGCTGGCGCAACCCGCCACCGATTTCGAGGTCATCGTCGTCGACAGCAGCACGCCACCCGTCTGCATTGCTGTCGATGCCGGGCGTGACGTGCGGCGGCTGCCAGCGGGCGACTGCGGCGAGGGCATGGCGCGGGCGATGGGGTTGCAAGCGGCGCGGGGCGAACTGGTGGCCTGGTGCGATGACGACGACGAGTGGACGCCTGACCACCTGCAGGCGTTGCGGGACGCGCTGCTGCAGCGACCGGAGGTCGATCTGGTCTACGCTGCCGCGCTGGAACCAGGCCCCCTGCCCGAGCCGCCCGTCGTGAAGCAGCCAAGCTCGGGTCGCCGTCTGATACGCTACGGGGAACAACGCCGGGGGCTGGCGATCAGCTCGTCCAGCGTGCTGCACCGTGCAGCGGCCGCCCGCGCCATCGGTGGGTTCGACCGGCGGCTGCGCGCGCTGGCCGGCGGCGACCTGTGGTCGCGCATGCTGGCGGAGCGGCGGGAGTACCGCCTACCCCGAGACCTCACGCTCCACCACCGAGAACAGGATGTCGCCAGCCACGACGACCGACAAGCCGCCTGGGAACTGTTGCGGCGCGATTGGGGCGATATCACGCACCGAACCAACGAAACACGCCGGCGCATGCGGCAACGCCAGGGAAACGTCGTGCCGTTCAACGCCGAGACGTGGAACGCCTCCCGACGGGAACTGCTGTTCCAGGCACAGTTCAAAGACACCGGCAGTTTCGGGATCGTGACGAGGGCGCTGACACAGGCATTGCAGGACGAAGGCGTGGGGGTGACGCTGGGGCCGTTGCGCGAAGGGACCTACTCCCCGGAGCACGCCGCACTCACCGGACGGGTCGAACCGCAGGACCGCATCAGCCTCGTCTACGACTGGCGCAGCGGCGCAGCCGGCCCGCGCGCTGAGATCGTTGTGCTGTATACGATGTGGGAGACGACCATCGCGCCTCCCTATCATATCGAAGAGATCAACAACGCCGCGACGATGATCTACGTCCCGTGTCGCGAAAACGTACGGGTAGCTCGGGAAAGCGGGATCGAGGTTCCGGCCAAGGTCCTCGTCCACGGGGTCGATGCCAGACGCTTCCCCTACCTCGAACGGCCACGGGACGGCTCCGAGCCGTACACCTTCGGCACCAATGGCGTCTTCAACCGGCGCAAAGGGATCGATGCGCTGATCCGCGCATTCCAGGAGGAGTTTCTGCCGGGCGAGCCGGTGCGCCTGGTGCTCAAGAACACCTGGCGCGCCTATCGCGGCGACATTCCGGACGACCCGCGCATCGTGCCGCTGCACGGGTTCCGCCGCGGCGATGACCTGCTCGATTTCCTGCGCGAGCTGGATGCCTATGTCCTGCCGTCACGCGGTGAGGGGTTCGGCCTGACCGGCATCGAAGCCATGGCCACCGGCCTGCCGCTGATCGCAACCAACTGGAGCGGCCCGGCGGAATACCTCGACCCGGCCGATTCCTACCCCTTGCGCTACACATTGGAGGACACTGGCGGCGAGTGGTTTGGTGACCGCCGGCAGTGGGGCTACTGGGCCGAACCAGACATCGCGCATCTGCGCCAGCTCATGCGTCACCTCTTCGAGCATCGGGAGGAGGGCATCGAGAAGGGGCGGCAGGCATCGGCGCGGGTGCACCGCGACTGGACATGGCAGCGTGTAGCGCAACAGGTCATCGCCGATTTCGACCAGCTCGCGCGCGGGGTCACTCCAGTCTGAACCGCAGGCAACCGAGCGTGCCGGACGTGCCGCTCGTGTGCTGCACACGTGCCTAACCAGCCTCGCCCGAACGGGCGCTCGCGGCGGCGTGGGCACAGGTGACCGTGGGTGGTGCGAATGTCATCACAGACAGCAGTGCTCCGTCCGCCGCTTTCGCTGCCAGATGTCCACACCCTGCTCACGATGCTGCTCGCCTGCAGCTGCATCACGTGTGGCTGCTACGACGCATCCAGACTTCGCGACGCCCGGCGCGGGATGATCCGCCGCCAGAGCTGCACCGTGAAGATCACGATCGCCGCGAACTGCAGCAGCGACGAGGCAGCGAGCGACCAATCAAGCAGGTCAGAAGGGTTGCCACTGCGCTGAATTGGTTCGGCGATGACCCGCAGCGCCAGCCCGGCGTTCAAGAGCGCATAGGCAGCCAGCGCCACGTCCTCGCGGTAACCCAGCGGGCACTCCGGCATCCGCTTGCGCGGCAGCAGCCAGTACCCCACACCCACCGCGAACTGCAGGAACCAGCCGACAAAGAGGATGTGACCGTGAGTAGGAGAGAACCAGAGCTTCCAGGCGCCTGGGACGAGTGCATCCGAGAGCATCAGTCCACCGAGTGCAGCACCAAGCACGAGCCAGAGCAGCGCGGTGCGCGCCAGGCGCACACTCACCGGGTCCATCGTCTGCTGCCGCTTCCGAACTGCACGTCGCGTTCTTCAGGCAACCGGCGTGTCACTCCCTTACGCCATCGCTACCAACTTGCAGGGTCATTGGCAGAACCTGCGGCGCTACTACCCGCCCAGTGCTCGACAACTGGCCCCGCTCGCAGGAATGCGCTCGCCCGTACGTGCCTGTGCCCTGCGCCCTATCGCCGCACGCTAATTGGCCGGCCGGAAGACCAGCACGCGGTCGTTCCCCTGGTCGACGACCCAGACATAACCATTAGAGGCAACGTCGATGCCGACTGGGGTGATGAACTGCCCTTGCCCACTCCCCTTCGTGCCGAACGAGGCGATCCAGTCGCCATCCCAGGTGAATTTCTGGACGCGGTCGTTCAGCCCGTCGCTGACATAGACATAGCCATCCGCATCGATCGCGATGTCGTTGGGCGAGTTGAACTCGCCTGGTCCATCGCCAGAGCTGCCGAAGCCGCCGACGTAATCCCCGTCGGTCTCAAACACCTGAATGCGGTTGTTGCCGGCATCGACGACGTAGACGAGACTACCGTTGACGGCAAGCCCGCGCGGCTCAGTAAGTTCACCGGGGCCGTCGCCACTCGCACCGAAAATGAGGGTGAACCCTCCTGACGGGTTGAACTTCTGCACGCGGTCCAACTCGCTGTCCGAGACATAGACATTACCGGCTCCGTCGACATCGATGCCCACTGGGGTATCGAACTGGCCGTTGCCTGAACCACCCGACCCAATGCTGTCTTCGAGAAGCTCGTCGTCACCGTAGATGGAAACTTCCGGCTCACCTCGTTCCACGACATAGATGGAGCCTTGCTGTGACCCGGCTATGTGCGCAGGGTCATCGATAAACCAGGGGAAGTCTCCGCTCTGACCGAATTCACCAAGATAGCCGCCGTTCTGGTTGAAGCGTTCGACAACCCTACGCCCATTGTCTACGATGGCGACCGAGCCATCGGCAAGGATGACGAGACCTTCGGGTCGCAAGAACCGCCCGCGGGTCGCGCCGTTCCACTCGAAATAGAACTCCTCCTGGTCGTCCCCTTCGCGGAAGACGACAACCTTGCTACCGTCGCTGACGTACACTCGTCCCGACGCTGAGACTCCGAGGTACGCTGGGGAAGCGAACTCACCGCGCTCGTTCCCTTGACGTCCGAGGTCGTACAGGAATTCTCCATCGGGATCGAAAACGCGGACACGCCCGTTACCATTGTCGACAATGTAGAGATTGCCGTTATCGCCGGAATCGATACCGACGGGAAAGTTCATTCCAGTCCCCCAGGAGGTAAGGTACTCGCCCGCGGTCGAGTAGACCGAGACACTGTTCGAGCTACTGTACACCCGATTACCGCGTACTTCTAGTCCCAGAGGGGTGTCAACCGGGGCATCGTCGTCTTCATCCGCGAATGAGCGGAGGAATTCCCCTGTGCTGCTGAAAACCTGGACGCGGAAGATGTCGGCGACGTAGACATTCCCATTGTCGTCGACATCGATGCCATACGGGTGTTGGAACTCGCCCTCTTCGTCCCCGAGTGATCCCCACGTACGGATAAAATCCCCATCAGAGTCGAACTTTTGCACTCGGTTGTTGTCGGTATCGGTGACGTAGACCATTCCGTCGTCATCGACGACGATGTCATAGGGGGATTGGAACTGGCCGTTGCCGCTACCCGCACCGCCCCAATAGTCGATCAGCCGGCCATTGGGTGTGTAGGCGTACACCCGATGGGTCACATTATCGACAAGGTAAACCGTGCCGTCTTCGGCGATGCTGACGCCATACATGTCCTCGAAGTCGAAGTCCGCGAGTAGCCCCCCGCCAACCTGCCCCGCGTAGGCATATTGGGTCGCGGTGTCTGGCGTGGTCGTTGCGGTTGCCGTGCTAGTTGAGGTCGACGTACTGGTTGACGTGGTCGATGGTGACGCGCTGATATCGGAGCCGGTTGCTGTTGCTGAGGCGGAAGGCGCAACTCCGGTCGTCGTCGGGGGTGGCTCGGTCGCGTGCGACGTTGCCGTGGGGGTGCGCGTACTGGTGGCTGTTGGCGAGCCGCCGGTGATCTCGACATAGCGCCAGTAGTGGTAGTGCTGCCCAACATTGCCCGCCTCGGTCAGGAACCCTGGCGGGTTACCCGGCGTGTAGGTGAGGCAGCGCCGCTCGAAGCACTGCAGCAATACCAACCGCAACGTGCCGCCCACCCGCACCGTTGCCCAGTACGCTTCAGTCACCGGGTAGCCGGTCGCGTAGAACGCACTCAGGAACAACGGCTCGTCAACGTAGAGCGACGGCTTGTAGACCGTGCCGGATGAGTTCATGAACGCCCAGAACGGGGAGGCGACCTGATGGTCGATGCCCGGCACGGTCACGCGGTGGGCAGCAGTCACCCCATAGGCTGCGAGCGCGGGGTCATTCGTCAGGTTCCCGTTGCGGTCCACCCGCGTGGTAATCGTGGCGCCGTTGGCGTACGGCGGCATGGTGCGCAACGCCGCCATTGTCGCGTAGGTCGGGCCGTTGGGGTCATCGGCGTCACCGGCTACATTCACCAGGGCTGGTGCGTACTGCCGGAAGGTATTGTCGCCCACTTGTAACCGGCCGGTCATCAGCTCGACAACCAGCAGGCCGTTGGTGACATACCAAACCGAGCTCTGGTCTCCTCCGGGGTAGGTGATCTCCATACGTGCCTTATCGAAATACTGGACAGTGCGCAGTCCGTTCGGGGATTCGGCATATTCTTCGAGGATCGGCTGGGTATTGGCCTCCGGCCCCCACATCCAGGTGCGGGCGACGACGCCTGCCAGGACCGGCTGGTCGGTGCGTTCCCAGGTGCGCTGAAACGCGGCATTTCCGGGGGCCACAGCATCGGCGCGTATGGCTGCCAACACCAGCAGGCACAGCGCGGTCAGGGCTGCCGGGATCCGTAGCGAGTACAGCACGCCTGTCCCCTCGTCGTTACATTGTCTTTACTGTTCGGCAGTTCCCAGTGTGGGGGCAACCGCACGTTATTGTCAAGAGCCTGAGGATGTTCCCTGTACGGAGTGCGGAACAGATTCAGATACTGATCCGGTGCGCTACCGGGTGGCGTACCTTACCTGTGAAATGACAGTCGGTACCACGCCGCTTCCTCACGATCGGAACCTCAGCGCTTGCGCGCTTGCCACTCCTCTAACGAGCCGACCGTTGGGTCAACCTGACGCACGACGTAGTAGGGGATGAACGGCTGGTAGGCGTCGAAAACGCGGCGCAACTCGCCGACCGGCTCCTCGTGGATATCCACCCGCAGGTCCACGCGTGAGAACGTCTTGCGGTCGTACACGAGCA
>QEUZ01000207.1 GCA_003577355.1 Chloroflexota bacterium
GTGGAGCGCTCGTTCGCCTGGCTGACGCGCTTTCGGCGTCTGGCCAAGGATTATGAACGGTTGCCCGAGACGGTGGCAGGGTTGCATCTGGTGGCGTTCACATTCTTGATGCTCCAGCGCATGGTCAAACTCTTGCTGGTAGGAAGTGCATAACACCCTCTAGTGGTTAGTGACTAGTACTCCGTGCAACTTTATTTGACACCCTGGACGAGAACATCGCGAGCAGTGGATTCTTCAGAGGAGCGTCCAGATAGGCAAACGAGGTGCAGATACGATGCGTCGACAAATCCCAACCTGTCAGAATAAGTTGCACGGAGTACTAGTCACTAGCCACTAATCACTAATCACTGGTCACTAATCACAAGCCACTCGCCACTCGTCTGAGATTCCGCGCATCCGGCTGGGCGGGCGCAAGACGCAGCGGGATCAGGCCGAGTATGATGACCGCGGAAGAGGACGAGGAATGAGGGGACGATGAGCGCTACCACCCACCGCATCGGGCGTGATGCGATCCACACCTACTGGAGCAATGCCCTGGAACCACGACTGTGGGTGCAGCCGGGGGAAACTGTGGTGGTCGAAACAGTCGACTGCAACCACGGGCAGGTCGCGCGTGAGATCGACACCATCACCCGCAACGAGATCGCGCCGGACTTGCGCGACCTGATCGCTGCCGCGGCCTACCCGGAACCGCCGGTCGTTGGGCGCGACCCAAGCATCACTGGCGGCCACCCGCTCACCGGGCCGATCGGGGTGGAAGGGGCCGAGCCAGGGGACACGCTGGTGGTCGAGGTGCTGGAGATCGTGCCGGGCGCCTGGGGCTGGAACGCCTGCTCCTCGAACCCGGACAGCCTGGGGCTGCTCAACGACGACATCGGCGACACCAACGGGCGCATCCACCACATCTACGACCTGCGCAACGGAGTCACCACCGAATTCGCACCGGGTATCCGCATCCCGATCTCCCCCTTTCCGGGGGTTATTGGGGTAGCGCCAGCCGAGCCGGGCCAGCTTTCGACGATCCCACCACGGCGGAACGGCGGCAACATGGACCTGCGCCACATCACCGCCGGTTCCACCCTCTACCTGCCAGTGCTCGCGCCGGGTGCACTGCTCTCGATGGGGGACTGCCACGCCGCCCAGGGGGATGGCGAAGTGACCGGCACCGGCATCGAGATGGACGCGACCCTGACACTGCGGCTGCGGCTGATCAAGGGACGGCAGTTCCGCCAGCCCAGCCTGACGACGGCTGCCGACAAGCCGCTCTCGATCCCCGGCCCGGCCTACGTTGCGACCGGCCACAACCCGGACGTACGCGAAGCCGCACGTGAGGCGCTCAGCGGTGTGCTGGATTACCTGACCGCCCACCACGGCCTGACCCGCCCGGAGGCGTACATGCTGGCAAGCGTCGTGGTCGACCTGAAAATCAGCCAGATCGTCGACCGCCCGAACTGGACGGTCGGGGCCTACCTGCCGCTGGCGATCTTCGCGGAGTAGCCGGGCCGGCACACCTGCTCGCAAATGCCCTGAGGCAGCTGCGCGCGATGCGGCGCTCAGTCGGCGGGTGCGCGCAACTCCGGGCACACGTGGATCGTCGCGCCGCCGAATGCTGGCACCCGTGCCCGCAGAGCAGCATGCACGCGCTCGACGATGCCATGCGATTCCGCGACGGTCAGGTCGGGGTCAACGCTAATGTGCAGGTCGGCGTGGACTTTGTGCCCCAGCCAGCGCACCCGCACTTCATGGACGCCCAGCACCCCCGGCACGTGCGTCGGGACATGCTCCACCTCGGCCAGGATATGCGGCTCGATCCCGTCCAGCAGCCGTCGGAAGACCGCCACGCCGGCGTCTTTGACGATGAACAGGATCGTCACCGTGATCAGGAGGCCGATGATCGGGTCAATGATTGGGAAACCGAGCGCCACGCCGATCGCCCCGAAGAGCACAGCCAGCGAGGTGAACCCATCGACTCTGGAGTGCTGGCCATCGGCGATCAGCGCCGCCGAGCCGATCCGCTTTCCAACCCGAATGCGGAAGACCGCAACCGCTTCGTTCCCAAGGAACCCGATGACTGCAGCAGCAACGACCCACCACAGGTGCGTCACCGGCTGCGGGTCGATGATCTTGCGGATCGACTCGTACCCGGCCACGCAGGCGGAGAAGAAGATGAGAACAACAATGATCACGCCGGCGACATCTTCCGCACGCCCGTAGCCATAGGTAAACGTGCGGTTGCGCCCCCGGCGCACCAGCGCGAAGGCGATCCAGAGCGGGATCGAGGTCGCCGCGTCGCCAAAGTTGTGGATCGTATCGGCGAGCAGCGCGGTTGAGCCGGAGAAATAGACGATGACCACCTGCATGAGCGCGGTCAGGCCGAGGCCGACAAGGGAGATCTTGAGCGCCCAGATGCCGCGCTCGTGCGTCTCCATCGCGTCGTCGACCTTCTCGTGGACATCGTGGGAATGTGCGAAGGTGTGCTGGACCCAACCAATGATCCCACCGCGATGTGTGTGCGCGTGGTCATGACCATGGTCGTGGTCGTGGTCATGGTCGTGGTGGTGCGTGTGGTCGGAACCTTCGTGGCTGTGTCCACCACCGCGCGCGGCATTCCGATCGAACCCAGGCATGTTCACGGGTGTGTCCTCTCCCCTGTGATGTGCGAACCTAGCGGATGAACCGGTCGAGCGCTTCCTTCAACCGGGCCCACTCGTCATCTGCCAGACCATGCTCCGCCGCGCCACGCACGCACGATTCGAGATGGTCCTCGAGCACCAGTTTCGAGGCCCGGTCGATCGCAGCGCGCACAGCAGCCAGCTGGATCAGCACGTCGGCGCAGGGCCGGCCTTCTTCGACCATGCGCTTGATCGAACTGACATGGCCAGCTGTCCGGGCGAGCTGGTCCACCACCTGCTTGGTGTGCTGATGCGGATGCCCCGCATGGTTATCGCTCATCTGTATCCCCCATGGGGGGATACTAGCACGTTCCGTCAGAAGCGACAAGACAGGCTCATTCCACCGCGCAGCGGCGCCGCACGCGAGGCGCCAGGTCATGACATTCCCCAGATACTGCGCACCAGTTCACCCGCTGGCCAGTTACCCCCCCGCCCATGTAGCTCCCACAGCTGCGCCAGGCTCCGCCTTTCGGCGGATGGCGGTTACTCGCGAAGGGCGGAGTCGCCACTGTCCGAACGCTGGACGCGCGATATATCGCATGCCGTCAGACTGAGCGCAGGTCGGTCGATGTGGACCGGCAATGTTCGCGGAGCTGGATCCGGCGAAAGGATGGTTCGGATGGTTGCGGTCATGGAACGAACGGCGCACTTCGATTCGGCACGGCAGACCGCGCACGCGGTGTTGCCGCAACAGTCGACGTCGCCGGCGATCATCGAGGTTGAAAACGTCGTGAAGACGTACCGCAGCGGCGATGTCGTCGTCAACGCACTGCGTGGGGTGTCGCTGGCTGTCCCTCAGGGGGAGATGCTGGCGATCATGGGGCCATCCGGTTGCGGCAAGACCACCTTACTCAACTGCATCAGTGGGTTGGACAACGTCACCGCTGGCAGCGTGAGGATCGCCGGCTCCGACCTGAGCACACTCAGCGAAACGGCGCGCACCACCTTTCGGGCGCGTAACATGGGCTTCATCTTTCAATTCTATAACCTGCTGCCGGTGCTCTCGGCAGCCGAAAACGTCGAGCTGCCGCTGATCGTCTCCGGGGTTTCGGCTGGTTCCGCGCGCCGGAGAGCGCTGGACGCACTGGATGCTGTCGGTTTGGCGGACTGGAGCAACCACCGGCCCGCGCAACTTTCCGGCGGGCAGCGACAACGGGTGACCATCGCGCGCGCGCTGGTGAACAACCCAGCCATTGTCTGGGCGGACGAGCCAACCGGCGACCTCGACTCCACCACCGCCGACGAGATCATGGCGCTGATGGAGCGCCTGAACCGCGAGAACCGCCAAACCTTTGTCATCGTGACCCACGACCCGGCCATTGGCGCGCGCTGCGACCGCATCATCCGCATGCGCGACGGCCAGATCGAGAACGAGGAGCGCCGCTAGGATGGATTCGTTGTTCGGCATCTCCACCAGCGCCATCGCCATCGTCTGCGCGGCGCTGTTCGTCATCGCTCTCCTGAGTATGGGGGGTATCTACATCTCCAACCGCACGATGTTCCGCATGGGTATGCGCAACATCCCGCGTCGTGGGAGCCAGACCCTGCTGGTGATCGTTGGCCTTACCCTTTCGACACTGATCATCACTGCGGCGTTCACCACCGGCGACACCGTCGACCATTCGATCTCAACGCAGACCTATCAGCTATTCGGACGCTCCGACCTGACGGTGAACTATGGTGGCGAGACCACCGAGGGGGTCTTCGTCTCAGTCGGAGTGCAGCCGTATGCGCCACGGGCACTGGCCGACACCCTGGCCGGCCACCTCGCAAACGACCCGGATGTCGCCGGTGTCCTACCGTACCTGGTCGAGGAAGTGTCTGTCCTGAATACGACAACCAACCTCTCGGAGCCGTCGGTCGTCCTCAACGGGTTCGACCCACAGGCGCTCAGCGCACTGGGTGGGTTGACCCTCAGCAATGGCGAACCTGCCGACGTGGCCAACCTGCAGGACAACCAGGCGTTCCTGTCGAAGCGCGCGGCCGACCGGCTGGACGCCACGGCCGGCGACCAGCTGACGATCTATGCCGGTGGGCGTGAGTACAGCGTCGAAGTGGCCGGGGTTGTTGAAAACGAGTTCGCCTCCGGCGTGCACGGCTTCGGCGACACGCTCGTGTTGCCAGGCATTGCGATGACCCTGGATGCTGCGGGCGCGATCGGCGGCCACCCGGGCCAAGTCAACCTCATTGCACTTGCGCTGGGGCAGGATGGACGCGACGGGGTACCGCTCGCCGAGGACGCCGCCGCGCGGATCAACGCCTGGCTCGCCTCCGCCGAAGGGCGGGCGGCGGTTGCCCCATACGTGAACAACGCAGCGGTGAGCGTTGAAACAGCCAAATTCGACGCGGTGCAACGCGCCGAAGAGATGAGTTCGGTGTTCACCTCGTTCTTCTTGCTGGTTGGGCTCTTTTCGGTAGCGGCCGGGATCATGCTGATCTTCATGATCTTCGTGATGCTGGCGGCCGAACGCAAGCCGGAGATGGGCATGGCCCGCGCGGTCGGCGCGCAGCGCGGCAACCTGGTGCAAGCGTTCGTGGCCGAGGGCATGGCCTACTCCCTGCTGGCAGGGTTCCTCGGCGTCGTGCTGGGGGTCGGCGCGGCCATTGGTCTCGTCGTTGGGCTGATGCGCATGGCCGGCGGCGATGCCTTCTCCTTCGTTGAAGCGCAGGTCACCCCAACCTCGCTGGTGATCGGCTACACCCTCGGTGTCGTTATCACCTTCATCACCGTCGTCATCTCCGCCCTGCGTGTCAGCCACCTGAACATCGTCGCGGCCATCCGCGGCATCGACGAGGAGCGCGAGCGGGAAGCCCGTCGCAAGGTGAGCTGGCGCTGGATCGCGCTGAGCATCCCGGCGATGCTCATCCCGCTGCTCGGTATCTACTGGCTGTTGCGACGCGGGTTCGGGCTGCCGAAGGCCTGGGTTTGGGGGCCGCTGGGCATCGTCGCTGGCCTGCTCTTGCTGCTGCTGGGTAGCAGCAGCGGACTGCTGGCGCCATTCGCGCTGGGCATCTCGATCCTGCCGCTATCGGTCGCCGCGCTGGCCGCCTACTACAACGCCCCGCGCCGGTTGATCTGGAGCGCAGTCGGCGCGCTGCTGGCGGCCTACTGGCTGATGCCAGAAGGGCTGCACAACCGCCTGTTCGGTGAGTTCAACAAGAGCATGGAAATGTTCGTCATCTCCGGGGTGATGATCGTTGTCGCCTTCACGCTGCTGATCGTCTTCAACGCCCGCGCCCTCACCTCGCTGTTCGAGCGCCGCGCGGAAAGTGGCGCGCGCTATCGCAGCACCTTCATCCTGGGCGGACTCACTGCCGCCGCAGTCGCGACCGGCCTGGCCCTGGGTGACATCGGCAACGGCTTGGGTGCGATCGCCTATGTCTTCGCTGGCGTGCTGGGCATCGGCACGCTGGTTGCGGCAGCGGCGGCGCGCTCGCCACGGGTGGCCCCAGCCATGAAGATGGCGGTCGCCTACCCGCTGGCCAACCGCTTCCGCACCGGTATGACGATCGCGATGTTCTCACTGATCGTCTTCTCGATCAGCGTGTTCAGCATCGTCCAGTCCAACTTCGACGCGCTGTTCAACGGGAGCGACGCTCGCGGTGGGGTGGATATCGTCGCCACCGCCAACCGTGGCAGCGCGGTCGGCGACCTGCGCGCACGGCTCTCGGCAGCTGGCGCCCCGGTTGCCGGAGCCATCGCCGCCCAGGGTTCGGTGACGGTGTTCAGCGCGCCACAGGAGGTGCGCCAGGCAGGGCTGGAAGGCGAATGGAACGTCTACCCGGTCCTGGCCGCCGATAGCGCCTTCTTCACCGAACTGCAACCACAGCTCGATTCCCGCGCCAGTGGCTACGCAAGCGATGCCGACGTACTGGCGGCCGTCGCGCAGCAGCCGGGGCTGGCCGTGATCGACCTGCACCCAGTGGACCCCGCCGTCTTCAGCGTGTACGACTTCACCGTCGACGGGGTGACGATCACCGACAATACCTTTGCGCCGTTCCAGGTGGAGGTGCGCAACCCGCAGAGCGGCGCCACCAGCACCGTCACAGTCGTCGGTGTGCTGGCAAGCAAGCTCGATTCGCGGCTGGCCGGCGGCATCTACACCAACGCAGCAACCTATACGCCGGTTTTCGGCGCACCGCGTTACGAGCGCGGGTTCCTGCGCCTGACTCCGGAGGTGGACGCAGCAGCGGTCGCGAAGGAGATCCGCACAGCACTGGTCGCCGATGGCGTGCAAGCCCGCTCGGTGCAGCGGATGATCGACGAGAGCAACGCCGAGAGTAGAGTCTTCAGCCGTATCTTCCAGGGTTTCATGTCGCTGGGCCTGCTGGTCGGGATCGCCGCCCTGGGGGTGATCGCCTTCCGCTCGGTCACCGAACGCCGCCAGCAGATCGGCATGCTGCGCGCCATCGGCTACCAGCGCGGCGATATCGCCCTGACCTTCCTGCTCGAATCGGCCTTCATCGCGCTGATGGGCATCCTCTCCGGCATCGTCGGTTCGGTGATCCTCTCGCGCAACCTGGTGAATGCCGACTGGGTCACCGAAGGCGGCACGGTGGAGTTCTTCGTCCCCTGGGCCGAGCTGCTCGCCGTCGTGAGCATCGCCTTCACGGTGGCGATGTTGATGACCTGGTGGCCCAGCCGCGGCGCAAGCAAAACCGAAATCGCCGAAGCGCTGCGCTACGAGTAAATCCGCACCAACGCAGCGCGACATGTGGGGCGGCCCTGCGGGGCCGCTTCACGTGTATGTGGGTATCTGCTTCGAGAAGACTGCAGGTTGCGGCAGCCTGCGCGAGAGCGCTACAGTCGCCGCCCTGATACGTCGCCGGGACGCGGGTCGCGAGGAACTGGTGTTCTTCGATCATGATTGTGGTGGGGGCCACGCAGCCCGACCGGGCAGACTACCGCCATCAACCAGCCTCGCAAATTCTCACCCAACCACCGTCCACTATCGAGTCAAGGCCGCTCGCTGCATCAGAGAAGCGCGCTTCAGACAAGGACGATCACACCACTCGTCACTGGTCACTGGGGCGTTGTGCTAGTTGATTGACAGGATGTCCTCCCAGGTGTATCGGTCGTGGTTGCTAACCCACCGAGCCACCTGGAAGGGTAC
>QEUZ01000208.1 GCA_003577355.1 Chloroflexota bacterium
CCTGTCACCTGTTGCCTGTTGCCTGTTCCCTGTCACCTCACATCAGATACCCTGCGCAGCGCGCCAGGCACGGATGTCGGCGGCATGCGCGGCGTAGTGCCCCCAAGTGTCGCCTTCCAACAGCTCCAGGTCGATGTCCGGCATCGCGCGGGCGGTTGCGACGGCGAGTTCGTGCGTGCGCTGCGCTTCGGCGCGGGCATGCTCCAGCGACCAACCGGCGCGCTCCTGCGCTTCGACGCGGTTGATCGTTTCCAGGTCGGGTTCCGGCAGATCGTCGCCCTGCGCCATGCGCAGCGCGCGGTCGACCATGCTTTCGTGCCAGTAGGCAATGTGGGCGAGTGTGTCCTTCACCGACCAGGCGCCAACCGCGCCCGGCTCCAGCATGCGCTCGTCAGGGATCCCCGCCACGGCGTCCTGGAAATCGTGCCAGGCGGCCTCGATGCGCGCGAAGATGTCGTCACTCGGCATAGTCGTTCGCTACCCTTTCTCCTGGCGGCGTGTATATCTCGCCGCGCTTCAGGCGGGCATAGTGGCGGCGCGCCTTGGCCCGGTTGCCGCAACCGGCCATGCTGCACCAGCGACGCGAGCGGTTGCGGCTATGGTCCAGAAAGATCCAGCCGCATGGATGGCCGGCACACTCCCGCAGGCGCGCGAGGTTTTGGCCCACCAGAAGCTCCGCCGCTGTCCACACCACCGGCGACAGAAACCAGGTGAGGTCAGCCGGCCCGTCCTCCCAAGCCCAGACAAAGCTGTGCGCTTCGTGCGCAGGCTGTATCCGCAGCCGCAACAGCGCCTGCGGCAGAGCGGCATTGAGCCGTGCCATGTCGGCCGGTGGCGCAGGCGCTCCCGCCGCGACGGCGGAGAAGATGCGGTACAGCGTTTCACGCATGTCGATCGCGACACTGAGCGCTGCGGCAGCATCCTGCGGGCGCTCGGCGGCGGCATGACGCATGGCATCCGCTTGCGACACAGACAGCAAGGCAGCTGCTTCTGCCCAGGCGACCAGCCGCCCGTAATCAGTTAACAGCTCAACCGGCGCTTCGGAGGCGTGCCAGTCGGCCGTGTTGGTGAAGTCGATGGCAGCGCCGTCGCCGGAGATGTGAAACGCCGGCAGCGCTGCAGGCTGCGTCGTCATACTCCACCATCAACCCAGTTCTGGTCCATAGCCCGCGGCCAGGCGCCAGGCGCGGATCTCAGCCGCGTGCTCGTCGGAATGGTCTATGAAGTCTGCCATGACATGCTCCAGGTCGTTCGCCGGGACACGCCGCAACGCCGCCACCGCCCGCGCATGCTCGCTCTGCAGCGCGGCGAGCACCTGCTACAGCGTCCACGTTGCTCGTCGCGCGGCCTCCCGTTCATTGGTAACGTGCCAGCGCTCGCCGGGGCCACTTCCGTCATCCAGCGCGCCGCCTGCGACAGCACGCTCCGCGCGCTGAGCGATTGCGCCCTTCCAGAATGCGACGTGCCCGAGGACATCCTTGATCGACCACGCGCCAACCGCGTTTGGCTGCTCGCACGCGGCGTCCGGCACTCCATGCAGCGCTGCCAGCAACGTCTGCCAACTCGCGTCGATGCGCTCGAAAGCGTCGCTCATGCACCCGCATCCTGTCCCGCCAACCATAACTAGCGTGGGAACTATAGCAGGTTAGAGACGAGGACGCCGTATGATCTCTGGCACGTGCCATACTGCCTGCTTCGAAGGAGGTCGCCGATGCCGTGGGTCCCGGAGATTGCCGATGACGAGATGCCAGTCGAGCTGGCCGAGACCATCGCCGTCCAGTACCAGACGTTCGGTACTGTGCTGAACTCGACGCGGGTGGCGGCGCATGTCCCAGCGCTGGTGGCCGGTACAGGCGCGATGGGCCGCGCCTTTAGCCGCCCCGGCCTGGTCCCTCGGCGCTTGAGCAGCTTGGTGAACCTGCGGGTTGCGGCCATCGTCGGCTGCCCGCTCTGACAGGACCTGCACGCTGCCGGCGGCAGCGCACTCGGGGTCGACGACGCCACCATCGCGGCGGTCAAGCGTGGGCATTGGCAGGGGCTTGCAACACTGGACGAAGCGGAACAGGTCGCGCTCGACTATGCGGAGCGCGTGACGGCAACCCCACCCACAGTCGATGCCGCGCTAGTGGAGCGCCTCACCGCGTGGCTGCGCCCTGCGCAGGTCGTCGAACTAGCCGCGATCATCGCCTGGGAGAACTACCGCGCGCGCTTCAACTGCGCGCTGGGCGTCGAGGGACATACGTTCTATCAGCCAGGTCCCCAAGCGGGAGAGACGTAAGGGCTGTGCGCAGCATAAGCTGACGCGGGGGCGTGACTATGCCGTGGCTGGGACCACGAATAGAGTGACCAGTGACGAGTGGTTTGAACGTCTCTGTCGGAAGCGCTCTTCTCTGGTGCAACGAGCGCCCCTGACCCGACAGTGGACGGTGGTTGGAATCCCTAGACCGCTTGCAGCGCGTGGACGAACAACCAGGCCACCAAGCCCAACACAAGCACCGTGACGATCGGCAGCAGCAGGCCCGCGACCGACTCGGAGCTCCAGCCGGTGCCGTAAATGCCGACGCGCGACTTGGCTCGGTCCATCATCTCCCGGATCATCGACTCCCCACCCTCGGTCTCGCCGGCGGCCGGTCGCCGCGCACTGCCATCTCCCACACAGCCGTGGGCGCACGATGACACGATTCTAGCATCGTCGCAGATACTGGGCCAACGCGCCTTTCATTCGGATGTAACATCTGTTACACTACGTGTGGTGTTACATTGAAAGGCGCGTACATGACCCATCCGGCCTGGCATCTGTTCATCTACCGACTACCTGCAAGCCCTTCACGCGCCCGCGTCGGTGTGTGGCGCGAGCTACGCCGCCTGGGCGCACTACAGTTACAGCAAGCGGTCAGCGCCTTCCCCGACTGCGGAGACATTGCCGCTGCGCTGGACGCAGTGGAAGAACGGGTCGGTTCCGAAGGCGGCACAGTGTACCGGTTCCTATTGGACAACCTGAACGACCGACAGCAGGCGCAATTGCGCGCCGAATGGACCGCCCTGCGCGAGCATGAGTACGCCGAGCTCATCGAAGAGTGCGAAACGAAGTTCCGGCGCGAGGTCGAATTCGAGATCTTTCGGAACAACCTCACCGGCAGCGAAGCGGAGGAAATCGAAGCAGACCTCGAAAAGATCCATGCCTGGTTCCAACGCATCAGCGCGCGCGACTGGTTCGGCGCTGCGAACCGCCCAGCAGCGGAGGCGGCACTAACCGACTGTCAACGCTTGCTGGACGACTTCGTCGAGCGTGTATTTCTGGCAGAGGTCGACGCTGGTCAATCGACTGCGTTGCCAGCTCCGCTCAGTTGGGACCCGCCGCGCCGCGCACAAGGCGAAGATAACCTAACCCCTTCCGACGCCGTGCCGCCAGCGCGAGCAATCAGTTGAACGGAGCGCCAGATGCACTCTTCAGCAACCGTCATCGCCGTCTTCCTGGCATCGGCAGTGGAAGTAGTTGAAGTTGTCACGATCCTGCTGGCGCTTGGGCTTACCCGCGGCTGGCGCCCGACCCTTTCCGGTGCGAGTGCGGCTACCGTCATCTTGGCGGGGCTGACGGCCATCCTTGGCACCGCTCTCGAGGGCTGGATCAACATCCACGCGCTGCAAATCGTGGTGGGCTTCCTGCTGCTTGTCTTCGGGTTGCAGTGGCTGCGCAAAGCGGTTTTGCGCGCCTCCGGCTTCAAAGCGCTCAACGATGAGGACGAGATCTTCCGCGAGGAAGTCGCGGCAGCGCGCAGGGCGCCACTGGTGCGCCATCTGTCGCTCGACTGGTTCGCGTTTACCGTTGCGTTCAAAGGGGTCCTGCTCGAAGGGCTTGAAGTCGTCTTCATCGTCATGACGATCGGCACGGCGAACGGACAGCTCGGCTTGGCTACTGGCGCCGCGGTCGCGGCAGCAGTCATCGTCGGTGCGGCCGGAATTGCCTTGCGCCACCCGCTGTCGAGGGTACCGGAGAACTCGCTAAAGTTCGCGGTTGGACTCCTTCTGACAACGTTCGGCACGTTTTGGGCTGGCGAGGGAATCGGCATCAACTGGTTGGGGGCCGACCTCGCGTTGGGCTGGCTGCTTGGCGCTTATTGCCTGGCTGCCTGGGCGGCTGTGCGCGCGCTGCGCGCGGCCCACGCGCAGGTCGATGTGCTAAGCACAGCACCGCAGTCTATGGATTGACGAGGCACAGATGCACCTCTTGCGACGGTTTGTCACATTCTGGGTTGACTTCATCGTTGGAGATGCCTGGGAAGTTGCGCTTGGCATCGCGGTCGCACTCGCTGCGCTCTGGTTCGTCATCCACTCTTGGGGCGGCCAGGCCGGCCTGGGCTTCGTGCTCCTCGCGGTTATCCTGGGCACAAGCTGGATCGCGCTGATACGGGCAACTGCGCATGCGCGGAATACCAGTGGTTGACCAGGCAGAACGCGCGCGCTCCCAGACGCACTGAACGCAGTCAACCGCCATTTGAACAGTCTCAAATTCCTCACGTCACGCTGCAGACAACCGCGCAACAGGGCTGCTGCGACATCATCCACGGTCGTCACGCAGCGGCCTTGGGCCAGCGGACCATGCTCCCCCACGGTCATCCCCCCAGTTCGGTCGGGGTGACCGGAGCATGAGGGATCACACCGTCAGCGGGACCTCGATACTGCCGTCTTCGGACGACGTTGACACAGCCCTGAGCCAGGCAACTCGTTGAGGCGCCCCTCAGACTGTTGCATTTCCCTGAACTACTGCGGAATCTTTGGAACCGTTGCGCAGCCCAATTCCGCACCACGACTGAGATCGCGTGATGGGCGTGCAAAACCCTGTGGGGCGCCCAGTCGTTGCGTAGCGTTGACAGGTTGCCAACAACTACCGTATCCTGCGCCTGTTCAACATGGTTTGAATATTCACCAGATGCCACGCAGGGGGGGGGCCAGTTGGGGTTGCTGACAACAGAGATCGCAGGTCGAGACGAGGCGGAGGCTATCGCCGAGGACGACATGCTCTTTTGTCATGAGCTGACGTCCCTGGACGAGCTACGCGCCCTCTCCGACCCGCTGCGGGTCAGCCTCTACCGCCTGCTGCGCGAAGACGAACACACCGTCAAGGAACTGTGCGACCTGCTGGGGGAATCGTCGACCCGCCTGTACTACCACGTCGGCGTCCTGGAGCGGGTCGGCCTCGTCCGGCTGGTGCGCACCGAAGCACGCTCGGGGATCGTCCAGAAATACTATCGCGCGGTAGCCCGTTTCGTCAGCTTGCCCGCCTGGCTGTTACACGAGGAGATGGACAGTCCGCAATCGCGTGCCGCTGCCGACTGGTACGGCGCACTGATCGAGCACGCCGCCGCCGATGTGCGCGCGCTCTTCGGTCAACAACTCGCGCGGGTGGATCGCGACACCATCTTTTTCACGCGCAACTTCGTGCGGCTCAGCCCGGAGCGCGCCCGCGAGTTTCGCCAACGCCTGGAAGACTTGCAGGCCGAGCTAGTGGCGGCCGACGACGAGCAGGCGGAAACCCGTTTCGCATTCACGACAGCGTTTGTGCCGGTGCAATGGCAAGGGCCAGATGCCGGCCGGCGCACTGGCCGTGGGCACGACCGTAACCACAAACCCAACGTAGATGAAAATGATGCCCGCCGCTCGTCTCCCAGAGACGACACGGGCGGGGCGGCTGGAAAGGAGTAACAACCGAGCACCGCGTGATGCGCGGTTAGGCGCCCAGATGGGTCGCAGGGGGGCCAGCACGGTCGCAGCGTGCTGGCATTGTTGGAGGAGAGAGCAGTATGTACCTGAGCGAGGAAGGTGGGCTTGCGCCTGCCAAGCTTTTGCGAGCCGGCCTGAGCCGGCGTAGTTTCTTGCGCTGGACAGCGCTGGCGGGTAGCCTGGCGGCGATCGCCCCGATCCTGGCTGCCTGCGGCGGCGATGACGACGACGAACCGACCGCCGTACCGCCAACCGCGACCGCCGCTGCCGCCGAGCCGACGGCAACCACTGGCGGTGGCACGAGCGAACCGACCGCGACCAGTGCCCCACCGCCGCCGACCGCGACCATCCCAACGGTCGAAGGCTCCGGCGGCAGCATCATCACCGTGCATTCCAACGACGCCGACTCGTTGGACCCGCAGCGCACCGTGCTTGGCGATTCCTGGGTCATCTTCCGCAGCATTTACGACACGCTCATCGCAAAGAACCCGGCCCTGGAGTTCGAACCACTGATCGCCGAATCGTGGGAAGTCAGCGATGATGGCCTGGAGTACACCTATGCCATCCGCTCGGGCCTCAAGTTCCACGACGGCAGCGATGTCACCGCGGAAGACGTGAAGTTCACCTTCGACCGCGCCTCCAACCCGGATGCACCGTCGCAGGCGCTCTCCTTCATCGATGCCTACGACCATGCTGAGCTGGTTGATGCCAATACCGTCAAGCTCTTCCTGAAGAACCCGAGCGCACCATTTACGAGCAACATCGCCGTTGAGTACTTCGGCATCCTGCCGCAGGCCGCCGTGGAAGCCGCGGGCGACGACTTCGGCACCCAGCCGGTCGGCTCGGGGCCGTGGATGTTCAAGGAATGGATCCAGGGCGAACAGTGCACCCTGGTGCCGTTCCCCGACTACGTGCAATATCGCACCTTCATTGAGAACAAGGGAGCGCCCAAGGCGGATGAGCTCGTCTTCCGCGTGATTACCGAGGCGCAGACCCAGATCGCCGCCCTGCAAACCGGCGAGATCAACCACATCCAAATCCTTCCCAACCACGAGTACAAGAACTTCAAGGACGACCCAGAGTACGTTGTGCTGGTGGTCGAGGGCAGCACGTCCATTGTGGCAGTGGAGTTCGTCACCGAAGGGCCACCGGCGGATGCACCGGGTGACCCGATCTTCAAGGCGCCGTTCGACGACGTGCGGGTACGCCAGGCGGTTGCCCACGCGATCAACGCCGACGAGATCATCGAGGCAGTGCTCGAAGGACTCGCCAAGCGCAACTATGGCCCGATGCCGACTGGACTGTTCGCCTGGGACCCTGCGATTGAGGAGTACGGCTACCACTACGATCCAGAAAAGGCCGCTGCCCTGCTCGACGAAGCCGGCTGGACGCTCGGCTCCGACGGCGTGCGCGAGAAAGACGGCCAGAAGATGGACCTCACCTACTGGATGTGGACCGGCGCAACCGAAGAGCGCGCCAGCCAGGTCATCCAGAACCAGCTCGGCGAGGTTGGGATCAAGATCAACCTGGAATCCCTCGACATCGGCACGATGGTTGCCCGCCTGCCGGAGGCCGTGCACCACCTGAACTGGATGGAAGTCGGCTGGCCGGAAGCGGACATCCTCTATATCCTCACCAGTTTCGGCTGGGGCGTTGGCCGCTATCAGTCGCCCGACTACATGGAACTGCTCACCCTCGCGCGGGAAACAGTCGACCTGGACGAGCGCCGCAAGTACTACTTCGAGGCGCAGAAGCTGTTCCTTGAAGTCCTGCCTTGGGTGCCGCTCTGGAGCCCAATGGGCGTAACAGCGACGCGCGCCGAACTGAAGAACTTCAAGCTCGGCGCCGACGGGACGTTCCTCTGGGAGGATGCCTTCGTCGAGTCCTGATGAGGCGTGTGCCATGAGAGTGGAGGATTCTGCATGTCCGCACAGTTTCCACCGGAAGTGCAACTGATCGCCGACCGCCAGCGCCCGATGACCGAGCTCGACCGCATCCTGCGCAAGGGGTTGAGCCGGCGTGGGT
>QEUZ01000209.1 GCA_003577355.1 Chloroflexota bacterium
GCCGGCGTATCCACGACCGCTTCCAGCGCCTGCATCGTCTCCTCAGTGTCGGCGCCGAGGGTGGGGCCGCCGGTCTTGAGGTCCCACATCTGCCAGGGGTAGCGGTTCATCAGCGCCTCGGCGTAGAGCGCGACGACATCCAGGTCGTCGCTGAACTCGTGGTAGACGCCGCGCATCGCATCAGCGTAGGCATCGTTCCAGGGGGTGAAATCCTCCACCGGCTCCGGGGCAGGGTAGCGTGCGCTGAGTGCGCGGATGAGCGCGGCTTCGACCGGCGTAACCTTGTCGAGCAGCGCCAGAGCGTTGCGCGTTTCGGCATGGGTGCGCGCGACGGTCGCAGCGAGGTCGACGGGGTCGAACGCGGCCCACTGCTTGTTGTAGTTCGGCCCGGCGGCGTAGGCGATGCCCCAGTGCGCCATCGCGCAGGCTGGGTCGGCGGCCAGCGCCTGTTCAAAGCAGCGGATCGCTTCTTCGTGGTTGAAGCCGTAGGTCCAGTTCAGTCCACGGTCGAACCAGACTTGCGCATCTGGGGACGATGTCGTGATGGCGCGGGTGTGGTTGCCCAGGTCGTAGTAGTCGGACATGCCGATGCTCCTCTCGTCTGCGCGCTGCCCCGATGGTCACATGGAGGGCTTCGTTGTGTCAATTCAGTGGAGCAGGCCGGATCGCAGAAGCGCCTCTACAACGATGCGGTTGGCGTTCGACCACCGTGATTACGTGCTTCTTCCGATGCGGTAGCGACTGCTCCTCGGTAGGATCAGTAGGCGGATTGGCCGAGGTGGAGGTGCACCGTGCGCGAACGTTTGGAGGATGTGGCGGCTCTGCAGGCGCTGCTGGAACGCAGCATCGCCGAGGCAGGGCCGTTTCTGCGCAGCTCGTTCCAGATGCCGCAGTGTTCGATGTCTGCCGAGCAGGTTGTGGCGTGTTTCGCGCGGGTGGTCGTCGTCTCGTTCGCCACGGTGACGAAGGCGGGCAGCCCACGGGTCGCGCCGATTGGGGCGCTGTTCTGGCGCGGGCAGTTCCACATCCCCACCACGCTGGAAGCAGCACGCACCCGCCATGTCCTGGCCCGCCCCGCAGTGAGCCTGGCGTGGCACGACGGCATCGACCGGGCGGCGATCGTCCACGGCAGGGCAATGGTGCTGGCCGAGCAGCATCCGGACTTCGCCGAGCTGGACCAGCTGCACCAGGAGCTGACCGGCGCCTCGGTAACCAGTTGGGGTTCCGGCGCCTACCTGCGTGTTATTGCCGAGCAGTTCTTCACCTTCGACCGGGCGCTCGGCCCGCTCGTGCAGGCGCCCCGATGACCGCCAAACCGCCGCAGGTGCGTAGCCTCGCCCAACGCCGGGCGGACGTGCAGCAAAAGCTCGCTAGCGAGCAGGATGCCTGGGTGGCATCGGCCGATGCCAGCGGCGCGGTCCACCTCGTGCCGCTCTCGTTTGCCTGGGTTGGCGGCCGGGTCGTCCTGGCCACACCTGGCTCCAGCCGCACGGCGCGCAACCTGCGGCGGACCGGCTGGGTGCGGCTGGCGCTGGGGCCAACCCGCGATGTCGTGATCGTCGAAGGCACACTGCACGAGCAGGCGACCAACGCCGACCCGCGCCTGGCGGAGCAACACGCCGCCGCGGTTGGGTTCGATGCGCGCGAGGAGCCGGGCTACGTCTTCTTCATCGTGACGCCGCAGCGGATCCAGGCGTGGCGCACGCCAGCCGAGCTGCCCGGGCGCGATGTGATGCGCGACGGCATCTGGCTGGAGGAGTAACTAGCCGACGCTCTTGGTGAAGCGTTCGATTGCGTCGGTCAGCTCGGTGACCATCGCCTCCGGGTCGTGCGAGTTGACGACACAACCGCGGATGTGGTCTTCCAGCACCAGCAGGCCGATCGAGCGTGCTGCGGCGATGATCGACGAGAGCTGCGTCAGGACATCGACGCAGTACTTGTCCTCCTCGACCATGCGCTGGACGCCCCGCACTTGCCCCTCCATGCGGCGCAAGCGCGCGAGGATCTTCGCCTTATCGGCGGCATACGATGCAGAGCCTTCCGGCATGGCGCTGTGTTCTTCTTCCGGTTGTGGCTGTGGTACGAGTGCAACGGTCATTGGTGGCATACCTCCCTCGTTGCCGCCAAGTATACCCTACTGGGGTATATCGGCGACTGGCGCGCCTGTCGGAATCACTCTAGAATCGCCCGGCGGCGCGTGCCGCTGCGAGGATACCTGCAGAAGCGAGAGGACACACCATGACCAGGCGTGAAATCCTGAAGTCGGACAAGCTGCCCGTCCCGGCCGCGCCCTATTCCGTCGCGACGAAGTGGGGCAACCTGCTCTTCATTTCCGGTCAGGTGCCGTCCGACACATCTCAGGACATCGCCGGGCAGACCCGCCAGGTAATGGAGAAGCTCAAGGCGATTATGGAAGAAGCCGGCACCGGCTACGAGCATGCGCTGAAGGCAACCTGCTTCCTGACCGACATCAGCGAGTTCGCCCAGTTCAACGAGGTCTACCGCGAGTATGTCGGTGAAGAGAAGCCGTGCCGCTCGACGGTGCAGGCGGCGCTGGCCGGCCCCGCCTACAAGGTCGAAGTTGACATGATCGTCGGCATCCCCGACTAACAGCCTTCAGGCCAGTATCAACGCGCGGGACGGCCGGAGGTTGCCCGGTACGTCCCGTCGCGGACGGCGAAGCAGAACGCCCGCACCTGGTCGAGCTCGGCCCAGTCGCGCTCGGTGTACGGCAGGATACCCGCCTCCTGGAAAACGCCAAGCACGCCAGCGCGTATCTCCCCTGGGATCAGCTCGATCAGGTTTGTGTTGTACCGGTCCATGAAGGTCAGGTCGAGCTGCTCGAGAAAACGAAGGTCGTAGTCATCGATATCGTGGATCTCGGCACGGACGCTCTCAAGGCCGAGCCGGTGCGCAACGTAGAGGACGGTGAAGCGCACGGTGATCCCGGCGCGGAACGGTTCCTTCCAACGCGGCGGGGCGATATCGTCCAGCCACGGTGGGCGTGGCCGGTTTTGGCGGTCGAACAGGTGCCGGAAGACGAGTCCCTTATGGTAGTGCTTCGGTAGCCCACGCGGAGCCGAGCCGTACCAGCAAGCCTCCAGCATCTGCGGTTCGGCCAGCATCGCCAGCATCAGCAAGCCCGGTGTGTTCAGCCCGCGCACGATATGGACTTCGTCAAGCCCCCTGCCTGCAATGGCCGGTCCTCGTCGAGGAAGAGGAACCGGCCGCCCTCGCGCATGCTGTCGATGCTGAGTGGGGTGTGGACGAAATGGTGGCCGGTCGTCACGGCGGCAAGGTCGGCGTAGTCGGCGAAGAGCAGCGGCACGGCAGCAGTGAACCGCCCCTGGTCGGCGAAGCCTTTGCTGCGGAAGTTGGTGCGGCACGAGACATCGCGCCGGAACTGCGTGTAGCCGCGCGCCTCGAAGGAGAAGCCACGGCCAAACTCGGTCGTGACCACTTTGAATGCATCCCCAAGCACCCGCCGCAGCACCAGCCACAGCGCCATTGAGTCGAACCCGCCACTGAGCATCAGCCCGAGAAAGCGGCCTGGCCGGCGCGGCTCCAGGCTTGGGTCAACCGGCCCAACATCAACCAGGCCGTAATGCAGCCGGAGCAGGTCGGCGCAGTGCTGGGAGATCGGGAACGAAAACGACACCTGCGAACAGCTCCGCCCAACGAGCGTCATCAGGGCTGCGGCAACGCTGTCGTTATGCGTGTGGAAGTCGGCCGGCACCTCGAACGAGATCTGGTCGGCCGTCGTCGTGCCGCGCGCGTCGTCCTCGCGCAGGATATCGACGGTGAGCTCGCGGCTGGAGAAATCTCCGTATATGTGGCTGGAGTGGAACGTTACCCGCATTGTCAGCACCTGTCAGATCACTGAACGCCCAACGGCCCGGCCCGCACCAGCCGGTACGCATGTCGTCCGGGGTGCGGACACGCTCGGCGTATCACGTGGACTCCCCCGCCGACGCGCTGTGGCTGTGCTGTGTCGCACGTCCGCTTGCCTTCCGCCGCGCCTCAGGGCAATGGAAAAACTCCCGCGCAATTTCCAGCTCGGCGTAGTCTTGTTCGCTATACGGCAGAATGCCGGCCTGGTGGAACACCTTCAGCACCCCGGAGCGTAGGTCCTGCGGGATCGTTGCAGCGCAGCTCGTGTTGTAGCGTTCCATAAACGCCAGCGAAAGCGCTTGCGCGAAGCTGAAATCGTACTCGTCGAGGTCACTCACCTCGCGCCGCACGGCCGCCAGCCCAATGTGTCGGATCATATAGAGCATTGTCAGCCGCGCCAGTGTCGGACTGGTGAACGGTTCGCGGTGGTGGGGGCGCGCCACTCCACGCAGATAGTCGGGAACCGTCCGCTCAGCACGCTGGAACAAGTGTCGCAGGATCACCCCCTTGTCGTAGTGCTTCGACGAGCCAGGGCGCGCCGATCCGCGCCAGGCAGCCTCCAGAGTCTCCGGCTCCGCCAGCATCGCCAGCAGGAGCATGCCGGTCACGTTCAGGCAGCGGGCGATGTGCAGCTCTGCCAACCCCCCGGCCAGCAGTGCGGCGTCGTGCGCCAGAAAATCCGGCGGCCGGCCATCGCGCAGGCTATCGATCGCCAGCGGCAGGTGGACGAAGTGGTGCCCGGTGACGACCGCCGCAAGATCGAGATAGTCGGCAAACAGCAATGGGGTTGCCGCCGAAAACCGGCCTTCGCGCCAGAACCCTTTGGTGCGCAGGTCGGTGGAGCAGGTTACGTCCCGCCGGAAGTGCAGGTAGCCCTGTGCTTCGAAGGCGAAACGCGGCCCGTAGTCGGTGGTGACCACACGCAGGTCGTCCCCAACAACCCGCGTCAGGACCTGCCAGATGCCCATGGAATCCAGCCCACCGCTGAGCATCAACCCCAGATAGCGGCCGGGGCGGCGTGGCTCCAGGCTCGGGTCGACCGGCCCAATGTCGAGCAAGCCGTAGTACTGCCGCAGCAACGTTGCGCAGTGCGCGGAGATGGGGAAGTTGAAGCGCACGTGGGGGCACGAGCGGCCGGTCAGGGTCAGAAGTGCGGCTGCCACGCTGTCGTTATGGGTGTGGAAGGTGCGCGGCACGCTGAACGAAATGTTGTCACCACTGCTGGGCACGCCGGGCGCGCCCTCACGCAGTATCCCGACACTCAGCACACCGCCGGCATAGTCGCCGGCTGGATGGCTCGATTCAAACCTGACGCGCATCAGCCTGGCTCACACGACGGGGTGCGCGGTCGTCGCTCAGCGCCTGGTTGAAGGCACGCAACTGCTCCAGCTCGTCCCAATCGCCCTCGCGGTATGGCTCGATGCCCGCTGCGTGGAGGACGCGCAGGTACGGCGCGTGCAACGACGCCGGGATGTACTGGGTCAGGTTCGTGTTGTAGCGCTCCATGAAGGCAAGCGAGAGGGTGTCCAGAAACGAGAAATCGAACCGTTCGGCATCGGCGTAGGCAGGCGCGATGCTGCTCAGGCCGAGGTAGCGGATGATGTACAGCGCAGTAAAGCGCAAGCCGGGGAACCCCGCCAAGTTGCTTGGTGAAGTCGGTGGCGCGAGATTGGCGAGCCAGTCCGGCTCCGGCGCCCCCACGCGTTGCAGGAGGATCCGCAGGCCCAACCCCTTGTGGTAGTGCTTGAGCTTGCCGGGCGGAGCCGATGCGCGGAAGCAGACAGCCAACATCTCCGGCTCGGCCAGCAGCCCCAGGTGGAGCAGGCCGATGCTGTTCAGCACTCGCGCCAAATGCACCTGCGCCACCCCGCCAGCCAGCAACCCCGCATCATACGCCAGAAAGCGCGGGCGGCTCCCATCGCGCAAGCTCTCGACCGAAAGTGGCGTCTCGCCGAAGTGGTGACCGGTCGTGATGCTGCCCAGGTCGAGGTAGTCGGCGAAGAGCAGCGGCACGACGAAGACTACCCACGGGTTGGTGTAGAGGCCGGCTTGCACGATATCGGTGCGGCAGGTGACGTCGCGGCGGAAGAGGCTGAAGCCGCGCTCTTCAAAGGCAAACCCGCCACCGAGCTGGAGCGTGATGACCCGAAACTCGTCGCCGAGCATGCGCCGCAGCGCAACCCAGATCGCCATCGAATCCAGCCCGCCGCTCAGGCACAGGCCGAGCATCTGCCCGGGTGTGCGCGGTTCCAGCGCCGGGTCGACTGGGCCGACCTCCTCCAGCGCATAGGCACGGCGCAGTGCAGCGGCGCAGAATGCCGAAACCGGAAAGTTGAACTGCACCCGTGCCGCGCTTGGGTTGACCAGCGCAAGCAGAGCGGCGGCAACGCTATCGTTATGGGTATGAAAGTCAGGCGGCACCTCGAAATAGGCCGCGTTGACCTGCGAAATGCCACGTTCCGGGTCGTCGCGCCGCACGACGATGCGCAGCTCGCGCGCGGAGAATTCGCGGGAAATGTGGCTGGATTCAAAGGAGATCCGCATTGCGCGAGGACTCCTGACCAGTTGCCACACTCCGAAGGCCGGCACAGCCCGCCTCGGCACGCAGTGGCGCGCATCCGCTACTCAGCGCCTGGTTGTAGCGGCGGATGATGTCCAGCTCAGCCCAGTCCTGCTCAGCGTAGGGCTGCAGGCCGGTGGCGTGCATCGCCGCCAAAAGCGGCGCGCGCAATGCACCTGGCAGGTACTGCGTGAGGTTCGTGTTGTAGCGCTCCATGAACGCAAGCGACATGTCGGTCAGAAAGTCGAGATCGTAGCAATCGATATCGGAGTAGGCTGGGCGCATGGCTGCCGGCCCGAGGCGCTGCATGATAAAGAGGCTGAAGAAGCGCGGGGCCGACCCACCGAACTGGGTCGGCGCGCGCGGCGGGGCGATGTCCTCCAGCCAGGCCGGACGTGGCCGGCCTGCGGCAGCGTAGAGGATGCGCAACGCCAGCCCCTTGTCAAAGTGTTTCAGCGTCCCGCGTGGGGCAGCGCCGTAAAAACAGGCTTCCTGCAGCTCCAACGGTGCGCTCAACCCGACCTTCAGCAGCCCTGCCGCATTCAGCGCCCGCGCGATATGCACTTCATCCACACCGCCGGCATGCAGGGAGATGTCCTCATCGAGAAATGACGGGCGCTGGCCATCGCGCAGGCTATCAATGCTCAGCGGGACCTCCAGGAAATGGTGACCGGTCGTGAGCGCGCCGATGTCGGCGTAGTCGGCAAAGAGCAGCGGCACGACGAAGACCATGCGCACCCCGTATGGCAGGCCGTGGCGGCGCAACGTCGTGCGACAGGTGACATCGCGCCGGAACTGGCTGTACCCCTGCTGCTCGAAGGCGAAACCATCGCCGAACGCGGCAGTTAGCACGCGGAAGTCGTCGCCGAGCGCCCGGCGGAGCAACAGCCAGACCGCCATGGAATCTAGCCCGCCGCTGAGACACAGCCCCAAGTAACGACCGCGTTGGCGCGGCTCAAGGTCCTCGGCAACCGGGCCAACGTCGTCCAACGTGTAGGCCCGGCGCAACAGAGCGGCGCACTTGGACGAGATCGGGAAGTTGAACGCCACCTCGCTGTAATGCGATCCCACCAGCAGCATCAGCGCCGCGGCAACGAGATCGTTGTGGACATGAAAGCTGGGTGGAACTTCAAAGGCCATGTCGGAGACGAGCGTCGTCTGCCGGCCGGGGTCCTCCCAGCATACGCGGACCCGCAGCTCCCGCTCCAGGAAGTCGCCGCTGAGGTGTGACGACTCGAACCAGACGCGCATGTTCGCGACCCCCTCAGCGAGACGCTACGCGG
>QEUZ01000210.1 GCA_003577355.1 Chloroflexota bacterium
GGATTTGCGGTCCACTACTGGGACGGCGGTACACCCCCGTCAGAGTCGTAACGGACGATACCGACCCCGGCGAGGGGATTTGCGGTCCACTACTGCGACGGCGGTACACCTGCCGCCGTGTTCCCGCCCACAGCGCACGCGCCTGCGCTCAGGCGGCTGCGTCGTCCTGCCCGCGCATGACGGCCCGGGCGACGCTGGTGATGCGTGCCCAGCGGGCATGCAGTGTACGCGGGCTTTCGCCGGTGACCTGGGCGACGGCGCGCAGGGAGTAGCCGGCAGCGGCGACCATACGCAGGGTGATGGCGTCGCGGTGGGTGAGCCGGGTGCAGATGGCGTCGATCAGCGCGCTGGCGCGGGCATCCGCTTCTGGGACCCAGGGGTCGGGCGTGGGATGCGCCGCGCAGGGCATCGACGCGGTTGGCCAGGAGCAGGGGGTAGATGCCGAGGAAGTAGCGCACGAAATCGGGCTGGAGGGCGCCGTTCTCGGCTACCTGCACGCGCTGTTCCCAGCGGGTGTGGGTGTCGATGAAGGCGAGGTAGCTCTCCTGCAACACGTCGTCGAAGGCGAACGGGGCGAGGTCACGGCCACGGTAGCGCCGCAGCCAGTTCCAGACGACGCCGCTGAAGTCGGCGAAGAGGCTATCGCGTTCGGCGGGGGAGACGCGCGCCAGGAGCGCCCGGCGGTTGAGCTGGCGGCTCAGCTCGGGCGAGAGGCGCAGGCTGGCGGGGGCGTTGGGGCGGAGCTGGTGGATCCAGAGGCGTGAGTCGTACATGGCGCGTTCCCTTTCGGCCCGAGGGCAGGGCCTCGGTGCGTGCGGTTCCGGCGCTCTGGCGCTCACAACGGTGGAGCAGCATCGGGTGCTGTATGGGCCTGGGCATTACCACCAGCCGCCGTGCGAGGGGAGGGGTGGGCTGGTCGGGTTGCCGTCCGCATCGGCCGGGGCTGGGCGCAGGTCGAGCACGTGGTGTGCGCCGCAACGTGGGCAGGTGGCATGCACGCAGCCGGAGGCCATGTAGTAGCGGTCGCGGATCTTGATCTGCACCTTGCCGCCGGCATCATAGCGGGCCAGCAGGATCGGCGGGTCGCTGCAGGCGCATTCCCAGCGCAACTTCGGTGGGCGGCCGAGGCCGCGGGTGCGGCTATTGTGGATCACTGGTCTACCTCCAGGTTCTTTGCAGGTCTCACGTAGCGGGCCGGGGTGACGACTGGCCCACCAGAGCGTTCCGCGAGCTGGTCGAGCGCGGCGTTAAGCCGGCGGGTGCGTTGCAGTCGGTCGTCGAACAGCCCCAGCTGCAGGGCCGGTTGCGCCAGGTTGGAGACGCGCACCCCAATGAGCCGCACCGGCGCGGCGCGTTCGTGCAGCGCGCCACTGAGCAGAGCGCGCGCGGCGGCGAAGATCTGCTGGTGCGCATCGGTGGGCTGGGACAGCGCCAGCTGGCGGGTGATGGTGGTGAAGTCGTTGTAGCGCAGCTTCAGACAGACGGTCTGGCCGGCCAGCCCCTTGCGGCGCAACGCCATGCCGGTCTCCTGGCACAGGGCGAACAGCGGCGCTTCCAGCTCGGCCAGGCCACGGCGGTCACGCGCGAAGGTGCGTTCGTGGCCGATGGACTTGCGCGCATCGCGTTCCCCGCGAATCGGGCGCTCATCCTCGCCACGCGCCAGGCGGCGCAGGTGCGCGGCGTCTTCCCCGGCGACCAGCGCCAGCAGGCTCTCCGGCGCGGCGGCCAGCTCGCCGAGGGTGGCCAGGCCGTAGTGTCGCAGCCGCGCGGCCGTCTTCGGGCCGATGCCCGGCACGCTGCCAACAGGTAAGGGGGCGAGTGTCGCGGCCTCCTGCCCCGGCAGCACGACCCGCAGGCCGTCCGGCTTATCCAGCTCTGAGGCGATCTTGGCCACCAGGCGGTTGGTTGCCACACCGAGCGAGACGACCAGGCCAAGCTCCGCCCGCACACGGCGCTTGATCTCGCTGGCGATGTGTTCCGCCCCGCCAAAGAGCCGCTCGCTGCCGCTGGCATCCAGGTAGGCTTCGTCGACCGAGACGACCTCGACCAGCGGGGAGTAGTCGCGCAGAATGCCTTGAAAACGCTGCGAGAGGTCGCGGATGCGCGCGCTGCTGACGCCGGTGACAATGGCGTGCGGGCAGAGCCGCAACGCCTGGGCCATTGGCATGGCCGAACGCACGCCGAAGGCGCGCGCTTCGTAGCTGGCGGAGGAGACGACCCCGCGGCCGGTGGGCGAACCGCCGACGAGCACCGGCAGGCCGGCCAGCTCCGGGCGCTCCAGCACGGCGACCGCCGCGAAGAATGCGTCCAGGTCGGCATGGATGATCCAGCGGTTATGCTGTTGCTCGTTCACGCCTGCGCCACTCCGCTCGTCGTTCGACGAGTCCCCCACCGGAAATAGAACATATGTTCTATACGAACACGATCCTATACCCAGCCCCGGCAGGTGTCAAGGCGTGCCACACAGTCACGGGCAGGCTGCCGGGAAGCCCAGTACGACGCGGAAACGGCGCTCCGATGCTGCGGAAATAGCGCAACGTAAGTAGACATAGTACGACCGTTTGAAGAGTGAACACGTGCTTATCGCGCAGTTTGCGCAATCCTAGCCTTGACACGGACGATACACTCGTAAGACGTGACCTGATGGACAGGTTGCGGAGCGCTTCACCAGCGCCGCAGCGCAGCGGCGCGAGAAGCATCGATACGAGGGTGTATCAACGCCCGTACGGCTCAGAAAGGAACGCCTCATGAGCACGACGCTGTGGAACCCGACCACACACCAGGACTACGAACGCCTGAAGGGCTTCGAGGTCTACACCAGCGACGACGAGAAGCTGGGCAAGATCGACGAGGTCTTCCACCCACCGGTGGACATGCCGCAGGCGCGCGGCGGGCACTATTTCCGGGTGGACCCCGGGATGCTCAAGAAGCTGTTCACCGACCAGGACGAAATCTTCATCTCGGAGCAGATGATCCGCACGGTCAGCACCAACGACGACAAGATCGTCCTGGAAGTGCCGAAGAGCCACATCGGCCAGACCGACTGGGGCCGTCCGGCGAACTTCAACACGCTGCGGCGCTACTAGCCTGAGGGGACAGGTGACAGGCAACAGGTGACAGGAGTTGGAGCGCGGTTGTTCGTCGTAGTATGACAGAGCGCTTCCAGCGATGTTTCCTGAAGCAGCATGAGCGCCGTACCAATACAGAGCGTACGACAGGCCGGGGGCGGCAATGCCTCCGGCCTGTTCTAGTCGCCCGTTACAGCCGCTCGAGCACCGCCTGGACGAGGACGAGGCGACCTTCGCGCAGGTTGCGCTGGACGTTTGCCTGCATCTGCGGCAGCTGCGGCCCGATGACCAGCAAGGCAAGGGGCGGCGCGCTGGGCTGGTTGGGAGCCGCTACTGGTCCGTGTCCTTGCGGGCCGCCGCCCGCTGGCCCCGCTGACTCGTGCCACTCCACGTCGCGGAAACCTGCCCCCGCCAGGAGCGCGCGCATCTCCGCCGGGGGGAGCAGGAAGCTGATCGAGGCATCGGCGGCCCAGGGCACCGGGTAGAGCACTGGCTCCACCGCCCCACCAACGATCTCCTGCAGGGCGAGCAGCCCGCCGGGCCGCAGCACCCGCCGGATTTCGCTGAACAGCAGCGCCTTCTCGGCGATGTTCATGGAAACGTGCTGCAGCCAGACCCGCTCGAACGCGCCGTCCGGAAATGGCATCTCGAGCGCGCTGCCCTGCCGGAATGTGACCTGCCCAGCCAGCCCAACCTGCGCGGTGAGCAGTGCGCCGACCTGACACGACTCCGCCGAGAGGTCGAGCACGGTCACGGTGCAGCCGGCGTCGTGGGCGATCAGGCGCGCCGCGCCACCGAGGCCGCCGCCGACATCGAGCACCTGCATCCCTGGCGCCAGGCGCGCCTGCTGGATCAACGCGCGGGTCGCATCCGCCCCACCAGCGTGGAACTGGTCGTACTGGGCGAGGTCGTTCACCTGCAGGGTCTCCGGGTCGATGCCTGCCGCGCGCAGCCCAGCGAAGAACCTGGCGCTGAGGTCACCGCCGGTGTAATGCGCTCGCACCGCATCGGCGTAGTGTGTTGTCGTCATCGTCCCACTGGCTCCACTTCACCTGTACCGACCCGCCGGAGAGCGCATGCACGCCGCAACCCATTGTTGTGGGAGGACGGCGCGGTGTCCATTCCACAAATCTGGTATTTGTCGTTGCTACACTTCCCACCAGCAACGTGCCAACCACAGGGAGCACAGCCATGAACATCAGCCTGCGACCGCACGATGAAGACCTGGTACGCCGCAAGGTGGAAAGCGGCGGCTACGGCAATGCCAGCGCGAAGCTGCCGAGGCTGATCGACTCGGAACACCCGATTAGCCATAGCGTCTGAGTTCAGGCTGCGGCTTCCTCCCAGTGCCCGGAGCGACCTTCGTGATATCGTGCGGCGCATTGCGGATGTGCGGGCCGGCCTCGTGTTCCAACCACCGTCCACTGTCGGGTCAAGGTCGCTCGTTGCAGCAGAGCAGAGCGCTGCAGACAAGGACGATCGCACCACTGGTCACTGGTCACTGGTCACTGGTCACTGGTCACTCTAGCCCGCGCGGGTCGAGGATGTCGCGCAGGCCGTCGCCGAGCAGGTTGAAGCCGAGCACGGTGACGACGATGGCCAGGCCGGGGAAGGTGGCGATCCACCACTGGTGGCGCATGAAGTCGCGCCCGGCCGAGAGCATGGCCCCCCATTCCGGTGTGGGCGGTTGTGCGCCGAGGCCGATGAACGAGAGCGCGGCGGCGGAGAGGATGTTGAAGCCGAGGTCGAGCGAGGCGACGATGATCAGGGGCGAGAGGGTGTTCGGGAAGATGTGGCGCAGCATGATGCGCGTATCCTTCGCGCCGACCACCCGCGCTGCTTCGACATACTCCCCGCTGCTGATCGAGAGCACCTGGCCGCGCATCAGGCGCGCGTAGTAGGGGATGCCGCCGATGCCCAGCGCGATCAGCACGTTCTGCAACCCCGGCCCGAGGATCGCGACGATCGCCAGCGCCAGGAGCAGGCCAGGGAAGGCGAGCATCACGTCGATGATGCGCTGGCTGATGCCGTCGACCCACCCGCCGAAGTAGCCGGAGACAAGCCCAACCAGCATACCGGCGCCGACTGCCAGCATCGTCGCCAGAAGGCCGAC
Organism: Chloroflexota bacterium; assembly: GCA_003577355.1. Classification (GTDB taxonomy): domain Bacteria; phylum Chloroflexota; class Chloroflexia; order Thermomicrobiales; family CFX8; genus CFX8. The sequence continues at coordinate 5,182 of QEUZ01000210.1, forward strand.
GCGCAACGAGATCCGCGCGCCGTAGATGACCCGTGAGAGGATATCCCGCCCAAACTCGTCGGTGCCGAACCAGTGCTGCCGGCTGGGGGGTTGGAACTGGTTCGGCACCGACATCGCCAGTGGGTCGTGCGGCGCGATGACCGGCGCTGCCAGCGCCATCAGGATGACCAGCCCCAGGATCGTCGCGCCAGCGATGGCATGGTAGCTCGAGCGAAAGCGCTGGCGCACGATGCTGGAGAAGGTGCGTGGTTTGCGCTCTACCAGCGTCAGCGAACCGACGCGGGTCTGCACGGCGCTCATCGGCGCACACTCGCCGTCGTATGCATGTGGCGGATGCGCGGGTCGAGCACGCCGTATAACACATCGACCCCCAGGTTCACTACAACATAGATCAACGCCGTCACCAGCACGACCCCCTGTATCACTGGAAAGTCACGCGCGCTGAGCGCCTGGATGCCGAGCGCCCCCAGCCCCGGGTAAGCGAAGACGGTTTCGACGATGAACGCGCCGGTCAGCAGGCCGCCCAGCTCCAGCCCTGCCAGGGTGACAACCGGGATCAGCGTGTTGCGTAGCGCGTGCCGGTAAATGACCGTCTTCTCGCGCAGCCCCTTGGCTCTGGCGGTGCGCACGTAGTCGTTGTTGAGCACTTCCAGCATCGTTGAGCGCGTGACGCGCGCCAGCACTGCCGAGGAGCGCAGGCCGAGCGTCAGCGCTGGCAGCACGAGATGCTTCCACGAGCCTGAACCGGATACCGGGAACCAGCCGAGGCGCACCGCGAAGAACATGATGAGCATCAGCCCGAACCAGAAGCCGGGTACCGAGACGGCGATCGTCGCCCCGAACATGCTGGCGAGGTCGATCCACGACCCCTTGCGGGTCGCGGCGACGACGCCGATGACGACGCCGGTTACGACGGTGATCACCAGCGCCGTCGCGGCCAGCTTGAGCGTGTTCGGTATGCGGATGCGGATCTCGTCGGTTACCGCGCGCTTGGAGCGGTAGGAGGTGCCGAGGTCACCACGCGCGACGTTGCCGGCGAAGATCACGAACTGCTCGGGCAGCGACTTGTCCAGCCCGAGCTGGCGGCGCAAGTTATCCTGCTGCTCTTGGGTCGAGCGGCTGCCTTGCAGCAGGATCTTCACCGGGTCGCCCGGCACGAGCCGGACCATGAGAAAGACGATGATCACGACCCCGATCAACACCGGGACCGATGCCACCACCCGGAAGAGGACGTACTTCCCCACGTCAGCCTCCTCGGTTGTCGCCGTGGCGCCCGAACCTGCCCCGGCTGCCGCTCGGCCGCATGCGTGCTGCGCGCACCGGCTGCTAGCTTTCCTCGAAGTAGGCGTCCGTGTAGAACCGGAACCCCTGGGCGGCGAACTTCATGTCCTTCAGCTCGGAGCGCACGCCGTCGACGTTGACCGGGTTCCAGAGCGGGATGATCCCACCGTCGTCGACCATCATCTTCGATGCCTGGTAGTAGTAGTCGCCCCGCGCGGCAAGGTCGGTCACCGTCCAGCCCAGCGCGCCGGTGTCGGCAAACTCCGGGTTGATCTTGCCGTAGTGCCCTTGCACCAGGCTGGTGTCGTTGCCGAGCCACCACACGATGTCCGGGTCGTTCCAGTTGTAGGTTGCGTACACGATGTGACAGGCTCCGGTGCCGCGTTCTGCGACGAAGGTCGCAGATTCGATGCCCTGGAACTGCACCTCGAAGCCGACCTGCTGCAGGTGGTTCTGGACGAGCTGGCAGATGCGCTCGCGGGTGGTACCGGCCTCGCACCAGAGGATGATGCTGAGCTTCTCGCCGTTCTTCTGGCGCACGCCGCCGGACCCGACTGTCCAGCCGGCTTCGTCGAGGAGCTGCTTGGCCTTCTCCGGGTCGTAGTCGAAACCCATCTCCTGGAACTTTGCGCTGTAGCCAGGGTTGCCGGTTGGCAGGGAGCTGCGGTTGCGGATAGCCAGCCCACCTAGCACGCCGTCGATGATCTCCTGGACATTGATTGCCCAGCCGACCGCCTGGCGTACCGCCTGCTCGTTGAACGGTGGGATCCAGTCGTATGACCCGTCGGCCTGCTCCATGATGACCGGCGCGAGGTAGACCGTGGTAGTGCTCTGCTCGTTGCGCAAGAGGTAGTAGTCGTCGTTGCCCTCGTAGTTCACGACCTGCTGTGATGGCATGACCAACAACTGCACTTCGCCGGTCTCGAACGAGGCCAGCTGCGTCTGCTCTTCGGGGATGACGCGGAAGACGATTTCGTCGAGGTAGGGCCGGGCCTTGTTTTCCGCTTGGGAATGGAAGTTCTGGTAGCCATCGTAAGCAGTGATGGTGATGCGGTCGCCCGGCAGCCACTCCTTGAACATGAATGGGCCGCTACCGATCGGGTGCTGGCTCATGTCGTCGTTCATTTCGGCCACTGCGGCTGGGGGGACGATACCGCAACCTCGGAAGGCCAGGATCAGCATGACGCCGGAGTTCGCTTCCGGCATGATCATGTTGACGGTCAATGGGTCGACGACTTCCCAGGTGGCGCCGTAGAACTGGCCGGGGTAGGCGGCCTTGTCGTTGTTGGCGCGCTCGTGGCTGAAGGCGATTGCTTCGGCGTCGAGGTCGTCCCCGTTGTGGAACTTGATCCCCTCGCGCACGTTCATGGTGTAGAGTAGGCCGTCTTCGGACACTTCGATCGAGTTGAGCAGGATTGGCTCGAGCTCCAGGTCGGTGTTGAGCTGGATCACCGTCTCGCAGACTTCCCCGATCACCCGCGACGCCATGGTTGTGTAGTAGCGGTG
>QEUZ01000211.1 GCA_003577355.1 Chloroflexota bacterium
CTGCCGAGAGCGAAGACCTCCTGCGGGTCGCGCAACACTACTATCAGCTGAGCCGAGAATACCTGGCCGAGCAACAGGGGCGAGCGAGGGGTGAGCCATGACGGTGACGACCGATCGTGATGGAGCAATCGCTACCGTCACGCTGCGCCGGCCGGAGGCGCTGAACGCCTTGAACGGCAACCAGCTCAACGCTCTACTTGCAGTTGCGACGACGCTCTCGGCCGATGTGAGTGTGCGGGCTGTGATACTGACGGGTGAAGGCCAGCGCGCCTTCGCTGCCGGGGCCGACATCAAGGAAATGGCGGAGATGGACCCTGTGCAGGCGTTGGCGTTCACGAGGCTCGGGCACGCCGTGGCTAGCGCGATCTCCGGTGCGCCACAGCCGTGGATTGCGGCGGTCAACGGGGTCGCCCTCGGTGGCGGATGCGAACTTGCGCTGGCGTGCGATATCCGTGTCGCTTCCCAGAACGCGGCATTCGGGCAGCCGGAGGTCATGCTGGGGGTCATTCCTGGATGGGGCGGGACCCAACGTCTTCCACGGCTGATTGGCGCGGGCGTTGCGAGCGAGCTGATCCTTACCGGACGACGGATCGGGGCGGACGAAGCGCTGAGAATTGGGTTGGTGAGTGCCGTGTATCCCTCGGAGGAGCTGCTGGGCCAGGCGACTGCAATCGCTCGGACAATTGCCTCCAACGCGCCCGGCGCCGTACAGGCGGCCAAGCGCGCTATGGCAGTGGTCCACGATACCGACATGGCGGCGGGGCTCGCATTCGAGGCGCAAGCGTTCGCGCTGAGCTTCGCCACTGCTGACCAGAAGGAGGGCATGGCAGCCTTCATCGCCAAGCGAGCGCCGAATTTCACCGGTTCGTGATGCCGGCTAACGCGTTAGCGCCGTAAGTTGCCGAAAACGAACAGCACGTTGGCTGGGCGTTCCGCGAGGCGGCGCATCAGGTAGAAGTACCACTCTGGGCCGAACGGGGTTGCCACGAGCACGGGGTAACCCCGTTGCACAAGTGTCTGCTGCAACTGGCTGCGGATGCCGTAGAGCATCTGTATCTGATAATGCTCGCGACCCTTGCCTTTGCGCTGTGCGAAGAGGATCGCCTGGCGCAGGATCTGTTCGTCGTGGGTGGCAAGTGCGGTGAACGGGATCTCCAGCAACATCCGCTCAGCCAGCTGAACGTACGCGGCATCGACATCAGCCTTCTTGGGATAGGCGACATCGGCTGGTTCCAGGTATGCGCCTTTGACCAATCTCAGGTTTGGCTCCAACGGCAGCAGTGCGTCGAGGTCGGCAGGGGTGCGATACAGGTACGACTGCAACACCGTGCCGACGTTGGTGAAGCCAGCCTCTCGCAACCCGCGGTAGATCCGCAACGTCGCGTCGACGCGAGCCGACTCCTCCATATCGATGCGGATGAAGTTCCCGAGGGTTGCGGCATGCCGCACAAGTTCGGCGACGTTGTCGTACGCTACCTGTTCCCCCAGGTCAAGGCCAAGGTGCGTCAGCTTGAGCGCAACATTCGTCTGTAACTGTTGTCGGTGTATTTCGTCGAGGACGTCACGATACGCGTCGACGACCGTGCGCGCCTGCTCGGCATCAGCGACCCCTTCGCCAAGCAATGTGGTGTTGGTCAGGAACCCTTGCTGGTTCAGGCGGCGCAAAACGATTGATGCTTCGGCGAACGTCTCTCCGGCGACAAAACGCCTACCACCCAATTGCATCCCATAGCGCCGCACCACCTGCCCAACAAGGCGGTTATGTGTTGCCAGCAAGATGACCTTGCGGAAGACTGGATTTACCGCTCGGCTCACGCGCGCGGCCGGGCTTAGCTCTGTCTGGATCCTGACACTGGTATTCATGCCTACGCTCCGCGTCGTCATGCACTGCTCGCTAACCCGGACGAATCTCCGGCTGGCAAACAGGGCAACGGTAGGTGCCGCGATTGTTGACCCGCTCCTTGACAATCGGCGTCCCACAGCGGAGGCACGGAGCGCCTTGGCGTCCATGGACAAATGGAAACGCGCCGTGTTCCGGCTGCGCCTTCCCATTGAGGATTTCGGCGCCCCCAATTGGGACAGCGATCTCCAGGACTCGCACGATTGCGTCGTAGAGCCCGTTGGTCTCGTCGTCGGTGAGGCTACTGGCGATGCGTTCCGGGTGCAACCGCGCCTCCCATAGGGCTTCATCAACGTAGATGTTACCCAACCCGGCGACGAAGCTCTGGTCGAGGAGCAGCGGTTTCAACCGCGCGCCCGGGCGGCGACGAATGGCTTCCTGGAACCACGCCCGCGTAAAGCGTGGGCCAATGGCATCTGGTCCGAGCTTGAGGGCGGCCAGCGCATCATCCAACTCGTTGCTGGGCAGTAGAACGATCCGCGCGAAATGCCGGATGTCGGTGAGAAACAGCGTGGCGTCGTCCTCGAACGTCAGGACGAGGTGGGTGGATTTATGCGGCAAGTCAGCGCCCCAATGTGGGACCGGGTGACCGGCGTTGAAACCGGGGATGTTGGGTCCGCGCGCGACGAGTTGCCCGCTGAGCTTTAGGTGGACGATGGCGGCGGTATCGTCGAACTGCAGCGGCAGATACTTGCCGTGTCGCTGGACGGCACGCAGTGGTTTGCCCAGAAGCAGGTCGAGCGATAGACCGACAGGGGCGACAACGAGTTTGGGCAGGCGCAGCTCGTGCCGCACGAGGGTTCTCCCGAGGAACTGTGTCTCGAGTCCGCGCCGGGCGGCTTCTACCTCGGGAAGCTCAGGCATGCGGGCAACACCGCTGCCACGGTCGGTTCGTCATGGTCGCACGACTGGGCCCCGGTCCGGCGGGCGGACCTGCTCGGCCATTGGCGGCTGTTCGCTTGGGTCTGCAGGCGTATGTTGGCGCGGGGTGTCGCTTTCCCCGAGGAACTGCGTGAGCACTGTACGCCACGAGCTGCTCGGCGATCCCGGTGCATCTGGCTGGCGTTCGAGCGCGAAGCGTTCGCGGCGCAAGCGCAGGTAATCGACAACAATCACCTGCAATGCAGCCGCAAAAGGAATGGCCAGCAGCGCACCGATTGGGCCCATGAATTCGGTGCCGGCCAGCACCGCGAGGAACACGGTCAGTGGTGACAGACCGATCGCCCCTTTCATGACTCGTGGGACGAGGATGCTGTTTTCGATGAGCTGCAGAATCATCAGGAACACTGCAACAGCAATAGCCTTTTGCCAGGAATCCAATAATGCGAGTGCGACGGCGGGGATCCCGCCAATCCAGGGGCCGATAATCGGGACGATCTCCGTTACGCCAGCGAACACGGCCAGCAGCAGCCAGAACTTGATCCCGATCAAACCGTAGAACGTCCCAGCAGCGAGGCCGATGATGACGCATAAGATGAGCTGCCCGCGCATCCAGCCGCCGACTTTCGACTCGACGTCGTTCCAGATGCTATTCACTCGTTCCTGTGTTTCTGGCACGAGCTGGGCCAATATCAGGCGTTTGATCAGGTTCTTCTCCATCAGGTAGTAGAACCCGATGACAAACGTTGCCACGGCGCCAAAGATTGCCGCGCCGACGCCGGTGAGGAACCCGATCGCGGTGCCGCCAGTAGGCGGTGGTGGGTTCTCCAGGCGGAACTTGAGCTGCGTCAGCAGGCGGTAGCCGGTTTTCGCCAGGAACTGGTTGTCGCTCGTTCGCCAGCTCGCGGCGAGGTCGTCGATGATGACTGGCGCTTCTTCGGAGAACTCGCGCGCCTCTTGGGTCAACAACGGCACAAACAGCAATGCTAGTCCGACAAGGCCGGCAAGGATGGCCGCATACACGGTAAGGATGCCCATTGCGCGGGGGATTCCGCGCGCCTCCAGGCGCAGGACCGGGCGTTCGATGACTGTGGCGAAGAGCACCGCGAAGAACAGCAGGAAGACGATGAGCCTGATCTGCACGAGGAGATAGAAGACAAGGAGTACCAGCAACAACGAAATCGGCGTCAGAGCCGGCCGTAAGCGTGAGGACGTCGGTTGCTCAGGCCGGCGATGGTCGCTCACGCTCACTCGTGCAAGCTCCTCGTCAGGAGTACGCTCTGCGTTGGGTCCTACTCGCGGTCAGGATGAGAACACGACTGTCCCGGTTGGGAGTTTTGACCAATCGACCTCCCAATAGCGTGCGTCGTATGGGTCGGCTTTCACCAACGGGTCCTGCCGGTTCCAGATGGTTGGGAACGCATACAGCGGCTTCCCATTGATGGTGAACTTGCGTGCAATGCCTCCCGGCCGGGTAACGGCAAAGATTTCGCGCGGCGGTCGTGAGATGACTTCTGCCTGAAACCAGCCATGCTCGGGACACTCGCCAGCATGGAGCTCCCAGCGTAGGTCGGCTGTCACGCTCCCGAGTGGCGTGATGCGGGTCTTGCGCAACGGGCCATTGCACACCGGACATCGCAGCGGCGAACGCTTGCGAGAAGCCATCGGGGAAGTTGCTCCTACTCGTGCAATCTCACGAATACACTCAAACTTGGCACTGTGAAAGACGGCGACAATGCGTTCAATCGCGATATCGTACCATAGCAATTTCGGTGGGTGACGCACCCGCTTGTGGGGTATCGGACAGGTCGTTACAATCGGCGCAGCCCTGAAGTGCCGTGTGGCTGCCGGCAGGAGGCGACCGAGGAGGGAACCGTGGCGCGGAAGGACGTGGTCGACAGTCTCATCGCGACCTATCGTGAACTCAACTTGCAGCTTCGGCCACTGGGTGAGGCGAAGCTCGCCGCCGCTGGACCGGACGGATCGGTGAAGGATGTCCTGAAGGATTTGCGCCGGCGCGAGATCATCGCATCGCAGCAACTGAAAGCGATGTTGATGGCAGAGGCCTCTGGTGACACGCCAGCGGTTGTCGATGCATCGCTCATTGACTCCGGCGACGATTTGCCGGCGCGCGTGCTACTCTCGGAATTTGGCACCGCCCGCGAGTCGATCCTCGCAGCAGCGTCGCAGCGGTCGGACGAAGAGCTGTCGCGCGAGTTGAACGTCACAGAGGGACCGCGCAGCATCGATGCCCTGCTTCAGTCTCTGGTCGAGTCTGACAGGGTCGATCGGGAGCGAATCAAGCGCCTCCTGGCCGCCTCCTAAGGATCGCGACACACCGTGTCCCTGTCTGGCGAGCCGGACAGGGACGCAGTGCAAGAAGCTCGGTGGGTGAGCGCACGTGCTACGGCGGGCGGCAAAACCTCAACGTGAGACTGACATAACGCGATGCCACGACGGATGAGCCCGCGTCGCCTGGCTGCACGACTGACATCGCGGCGCAGCATCGTCGTGCTGCTTGCGGTATGCGTGGCGTTGGTCCCGATGAGCGCCGTAGCAGCCGAGATACTTTCCGGTGAGGAAGTCGTGATCGCCTCTCCGGTGGCGGATGATGTCTACGTCTTCGGCGCCGAAGTGACAATCGACGCGGACGTCGATGGCGATGTCATCGTTACGGCGGCTGATGTGCGCATCAACGGCAACGTATCGGGCAGCGTGTACGCGGCGGCATTCAATCTGCATGTGCGTGGCAACGTCGGTGGGGTTGTCATGGCAACAGCATCGGATGTCACGATCACAGGCGACGTCGGTGGGACCGCACGCATCGTCAGCAGCACGCTCGAGATCGACGGGGCGCGTATCGGCGGGGACCTGGTTGCTGTTGCGACCGAGGTAAATGTTCGTGCTGATGCGCATATTGCCGGTGACGTCATCGTGCGTTCAACCAGTGTCGAACTGCTCGCGGACGTTGATGGCGTGGTCCGCGGCTCGGCCGATTCGCTGGAGATCGGTGGGGTGGTCGGCGGCAAGATCGACGTACGTGTCGGTACGTTGCGGTTTGTCGATGGCGCGGTTGTAATGCAACCGGTGGAATATACCAGCGACCGAGAAGTGCTCGTCGACGGAGGCACAACAATCACCGGCACGTTGACCCGAGTTGAACCGGACCATCCCACTGCCGGTGAGCGCTTCGCCGAGTCCGCCCTGTGGGCAGTCTTCCGGTACATGTGGGCGTTAGCGCTCGGCGCATTCTTGCTGCGCGTCGCGCCTCGCCTGGTGGTGCGCTCGGCAAACATAGTCCGCTCGCGACCATTCCCAGCGCTCGGTTGGGGTTTCCTCGGGATGCTTGGTGTGCCGCTGGTTGTTGGGTTCCTGTTTGTGACGGTGATCGGGATTCCTGTCGCGATGGTGCTGCTCGCGTGCTTCATCCTGGCCTTGTACGCGAGTCAGATTGTCATCGGCATGATTGTTGGAACTGCCGTCGCTCCGCGCAACTGGCGAGGTTCAGACCAGCTGCGACACGCTGTTGGGACATTAGCATTTGGGTTGGCAATTGTCGTCGCTGTGCGCTCGCTGCCAATCGACGGTTGGTCACTGCTAACTGGGCTATCAATTGCGATGATCGTGCTTGGCAGTTTGCTGATGCAGCTGTTTCGGCGTGATGCTTCGGGAACAGCGGCGAGTGGCCCCGGGGCGATCGGCTAGTGCCTCTGTTATCCGAAATCGATGTGGACAAGCGGCACGAGCATTTCGTCGGATGTCAGCGAACCGTGTGCGCCATACGCTATCTCGCGCTCCTGCGGGTCTGCGTTTGCGAAGGAAGCAGTTCCCCGTGCCAACAGGATGAACTGGCCGATGCGCTCGCGTAGTTCCGGGTGATGGGGTGGGGGGCCGTAGATTCCAGCTTTAATGGCATCTTCAACGGCCAGCAGCACACCATCCTCGCCTGCAAGTTCGCGAAACACCCGCTCTCCCAGTGCGGGCTTCCGAAAGCTCAACCCCAGCGCGCGCCGTTCACCAGTAGGCGGATGGATCAACCCTCCAGCGGCCCGCATGGCTCCTGCTATCGACACGCAGCGATGCGGTTGTAGGGTGCAGTGTCCATGGTCCGACGTTAACAGGAACGCAACGCGCTTCCCTGATGCTGCCAAAGGTTCCAGGAGTCCCCGCCTGAGGGCGACGCCGAGCAGATCGATTTCGAGCCGTGTCTCCTCGCTGTCGGGGCCCCAAACGTGGGCAAGCATGTCAACACCCGCCCAATAGCCAACCACCAGTCGGCGTCCAGGCTGCAATGCTGCGTGGTGGAGCAATGCCATACATTCGGTCGGCGTGCGATGGCTGCGGTAGGGTGCGTTTCCGCAATGGAGCCTGGTGAGCGAGCTGGTGCTGAATGCGTCGTGGGAAACAACCTCGGCGTCGATGCCGAGTGCGGAAAGGTGGGTGAACAGCGACGTCGATGGGGCGATGCGCGCCGGATCGGGAGGTGGGCGACGGAACGCGCCACCATCAACTGGCTTGAAGCGCACCATATTGACCACCCGTTGTTGTGCGGGCAAGAACAGGGTGTATCCAGCCAAACCATGCTGCGATGGAGCCACACCGTGATGCAGGCTGGTCAGCGCCGCGCTTGTCGTTGACGGAAACACTGATGTCAACGTCGTCAACCGATATAGGCACTGGTCAAGAAAGCCGCGAGTCAGCGCCGTCTGTAATGCCTGGTACGAGAGTCCATCGACGATCAACAACACGACCGTGTCAGCAGCGGACAGCGCGGCATAGTCGACGAGATCAGTACGTAGCGGAGGCAGCAGCTCCGATGGCAACGGGCAGCCTGGTTGAAACGCTTGGAGTAACGTCGCGGGGATGTTGGCGACCGAACCGCCGAAATAGTCGGGGAGGATGGCGTCACCCCACCCGGTTGCATCGGCAAACC
>QEUZ01000212.1 GCA_003577355.1 Chloroflexota bacterium
GGGCAGGACCGTCCACAGGGCAACAGCTGCGCCGGTCTCATTTGGGTTCTCGCGCGAACGTGCCCGCACTGTCACCGGATAATCGCCGGAGCGGTTTTGTGCCACCCTGGCGACGTTGACTTGCAATACGACCGTTGTCTGTGCGCCAGGGTTGAGCTGTGACGGTACCTCCGGCGCTTTCACCCACGCGGAGGGCACCCCTTCAACCGAAACGGTCAGGTGATCGACCAGTGTGCCCGTATTGGCGACATTCACCCGCACGACGGCAGGTTGGCCAGGGGTTAGAGTAAGAGTGTTCGATTCCAGCGTCACTCTGATCCGGCCGGATTCGAACATGCCGCCTGCTGCGCCGGTCGAGCCGGCTGTGCCGGTTGAGCCAGGTGGAGGCTGCTGTGCACCGGCGGCTTGCTGCAAACCAGGCACCGGGTTGGTTGTCACGTAGGGGCCAGGGCCAGGGGGTGGAGGGGGTGGAGGCGGAACGTTCGCACTCGCGCTGGCTTGGGCCTGCTGCATCACCCCTTCAGGCGGTTCGAGCTGGATGAAGAACGGACCGATATTGAGCCAGTCACCCGGCCGCCAATCCTGCGCGGAATGGGCGAGCAGCCTCGCGTCCCCAACATTCGTGCCGTTGCTGGAGCCCAGGTCGGTGACGGTGGCGCGCTGGCCGTCCCAGTCAATGCGAGCGTGCCGGCGAGAAACGGAATCGTGTGGCAAAACGATGTCGTTGCCTTCGACACGCCCCAGGGTTAGCCCAGCGGTGGTGAGTGTCACCGGCAAGCGCCGGCTGCCACCCGGGTCGATGACGATGACCTTCGGCGCCGCCCCGCCACCTTGCGAGGGGCTGCTCACTCGACCACCTCCAATATGTAGCCGGCGTGGGCCGGTTTGTGGGCGTTGATCACTTCTTCGACCAGTGCACGGTCAACGCCGCCTTCACTCGGTGTCTGGATGGTTACCTTGAACACCCACGGCTGGTCCGGAACTTCGTCGATCCGGGCGCTCAGGCCGGTGCGGATCTCAAGCATGCGGGTCAGCCCATAGCGCGTACCGCGCCAGCGATACAGGTCGAGCGCTTCGGCGACGAGCTGGCGCACGCGCGATTCCGGCCAGTGGGGGCTGAGCGGCAGATCGACCCAACTCGCCAGCCACGGGAGAAACGATGCCGGGCACGTGCGCGGGTCGAAGTAGAGGTGGATATGGTCCTGCCGCAGCTCGAGCGGCTCCCAAATGTTCTCGAAGACCAGCAGCATCCGGCCCAGGAAGTCGTTCTCGTGATAGATCACCGGCAAATCGCGCAGATACGCGCTGGCCGGTGCGTGGATCGGTACGCGGGGTAGCGACGGTCGCGGGGGCTTGGCTGGCACAGGCGGTGGTGGAGGCGTGGTCGCAACGACGACCGGCGCCGCTTGTTCCAGGGGCTGAGGGTCATCCGCGACATCGGCTGGCGGTGGTGCTGCAACCATGCCGGCGGATTGGTAGGTGAGCAGGAACGGTCCGATGGCCACAACGACCCCAGGCACCAGAAGGCGCGGCTGATGCGCCGGGAGCGGCTCACCGCCCACGGTGGTGCCGTTGGAGCTCCCCAAGTCGGTGATAACTGGCCCTTCCGGCGCGAGCCGGATCTCGGCGTGACCACGCGAAACCATCGGGTGCGGCAAGGCGAGCGCATTGTCCGGCGTGCGGCCAATCGTCAGCACAGGGGTATTCAGGACAACCGTCTGAATGACGTTGCCCTCCAGGCTGACGATGAGCTGTCCGACTGCACCCGACATGGTACGCGCCCTTCTAGCGCACGACGATGGTGTGCTGGCCCGAGCAGATCAACGCCTGGTCGGGGATCGACAGGCGCCGGTCAACTGGCCGGCCTGCTCCAGAGCCAATTGTTTCCAGAACTGTCAGGCGCACATCGTCGACGAATTCGACGGAGCGCACCCTCTGCAACACGCCGTAGATCTCCGAGACATGCAGGTCCCGGCCGAATGGCCAGCCGTCCCCATTCGGCCCGCCGGTGAACGGGTTGAGGTAGTGATACAAGTCGCGTTCTGCCTGTGCCTGGACGAGCTCGAGGAGCGCCGGGTCGCTACGCTGTGGCACTTGCAGCGTTGCTTGCACCGACACCCAGAAGTACTGTGGCCCGCGCACGTCCACCGTTGTCCCGACCAGCCTTCGAGATTCCAGTTGAGTAAGCACTGCGGAGCGGAGCTCGGCCGAGAGGGTGAGGCGCTCACCTGGGATCTGCCCGGTAGGGTCATCGACCGTTGGGACGGCGACGACGAGGATTTGCCCTGGCTTTGGCGCGTTCGGGTCCCCCGGTTGTGGACCTGGCGCGACGCAGCGCGCACGGGCAACCCCTGGCACTTCGCGGGCGAGGTACTCGTAGTCGTCGGCGGTGACGGCACGCGTGCGGGTGCGCAGCGTTTGCGGCGCGCGCAGCTTGGCGTCCTCCAGCGTCTGCGGGTCGCGGCCCCCGATAGCGGGCTGGCGGTTGGCAACGTGTGCGACGTAAGGGATCGACGTCTTGAGCGTCGTCAGCATGCCCCGCGGGAGGTTGCCAGCGACGCCGCCACCGTGCTGGTAGCGCCGCATCGTCAGGCGCGACCCCTTCGGGGGGACGGCGCCGAAACGGTACATGCCGCCGTCCGGTTGCAACAGCGCTGGGCCAAGCTGCAAGGTGCCATCCAGCCCGTCCAGCGTGAAGACTCGGTCCTCCGCCTGCGAATCGGCGAAATCCTGCACCTCGTGCCATTCTTCAACGATCCCGTCCGGCCGCTCGACAACGAGCACGTCGCGTTGTGGGTCGCGGGTGAGCAGCGGAGCGCGCAGCAACTGGAACGTCTGCCCGGGCGTTCCATCCGAAACGCCGAGCGGCTCGTTGTTGATTGTCGTCGCATGGCGCGCGCCAACCGTTCCGCCGCGTGATTCGACGGCGACGCGCTCGATCTCCGGCGAGACACGATAGGAACCTGGTCCGGACTGCGCCTCAGTGAGCCGGCAGCGCAGCCAGTAGCCGCGGATCCCTTGGAACTCCCCCTCGGCCATGTTCGGCAGATGCAGGATGATCTCGCCGGGCTGGTTGAAACCGCCGGTGCCGTCGTACTCCACTTCACAGGTCGCCCAACGCGCCAGGCCACCCTGCCAGACCTGCCATTCCGTTGGCGGGTTGTTCGGGTCAATGCCTGCGCCGCCGGCCAGTTCGCATTCCACGATCACCGCCAGGACATGCTGCGAGTGGTCGCGTTCGAACCCCAAATAGAATGCACCGCCGACCATCGGCGGGTTGGGGAACATCGTGATTTTCTGTCCCGGCAGCTCCAGTTGGCGTAGGTCGTGGGTGATCCAGGCCGATTCCGCTTGGGCATCGGAGCCACGTGTCAGCGCTGCCTGCAGGCCAACCGTGCGGACAACGAGATCCGCGTCGGTGGTGAAGATCACCGCCGGGCTGGTCTCTGTGCGCACGGTGGCGACCTCAGTCCCTTCGGGGATAGTGACATCGCTGGCCTGGGCGGCTGAGAGATAGAAGGTCACCGGTGCGCGGGCAGCGCGTGGCGCTTCGAGCTGCACGCCGATCATTTCGAGGAACTTCACATACATCTTGTCCGGCACCTGATTGACGCGGTAGAGCATCAGGTCGGTCATGTAGGCGAAGAGCTCGACCAGGGTTATCCCTGGGTCGGAGACGTTGTGGTCGGTCCATTCAGGGCAGTACTGTGGGATCAGGCGCTTCGCCTCATCGACGATGTCCTGAAACCGGCGATCATCGAGCACGGGCGTCGGAAGCGGCATGATGTCCTCACTACTGACGGATGTCGGGCGGCCCCTACGGAGCGGGGGCCGGTTCCTCTGGTATCCGATAGAACGGGAACACGAGTGTGCGCGCGTCCAACGTCGCTCGCACGGTGTAGTGCACATCGATCAGCATGCGACCGTTGTTCAGCGGATCGGCGCGTGCATGCACGCTATCGACATCGATCCTTGGCTCCCACATGCCGAGTGCTTCCTCTACATAATACGCTGCTAGCCCAGCCGTGGCAGCATCGTTGGGGTGGAAGATCAACTCGTGGATGCGGCAGCCAAACTCCGGGCGCATGATGCGCTGCCCGCGTGGGGTGAGCAAGATCAGCCGGATCGCCTGTTCGATGTCATTTTCCTGGCGTGCCAGGGCAACCCGGCCACGCGCGTCCGTCCCGACTGGGAAGGCCCAGCCGACGCCGAGGATGTCGGTCTTACGTCCACTTGTGCCGCTCATAGCAACAGTCTACCCGCCAATCATCACTGTGCCGACTGCCACGACCGTCCCGACAGGCAGATCGACCGGGTCGTTGCAGGTTAGCGCTGTGTCGCCATTGCGCGCAGCCTGCTTGCCGTTGATGAACACCGTCGTGCTGCCGGTGATGATCTGTCCCTTATTCCGGGGGGGTATCTGAAATGGCCCACCCTGCGGGATGTGCGGCGGCATATTATCAGCGGTGCTCCCGACGGTTGCGGCTGGCATGCCCATGACCATGACATCGCTGCTCAGGTTGGCGTTGATGATGCCGTTGAAAGGATGCGGCAAGGGCGTCGGCACCGGCCCACCTGGGCTGGGGATCATGATGATGTGGATGTCCAGCGCGGTGATGGTATCACCCTGCTTCGCCGCTGGCTGTCCCATCGTGCTCCGTCGCTCCGTTCCGCACCAGTGTTCCAACCACCGCCTACAGTCGGGTCAGGGTAGTTCGTCTCATCAAAGCAGCGCGCTTCCGACATTGACGTTCAAACCACTGGTCACTGGTCACTCCACTAGTTGATATTGACAATCGCTCCCTTGAGATCGAGGGACGCCGAGGTCTCTACTTTCGCGCCGCCGGCCGCTGTGATCTCCAGTTGTCCCTGGGCAGCGATCTTAATGTTGCCCTGAGCAGATATTTCGATATCGCGTTGCACCGTAACAAACAAGGAGTTCTTCTGCGTGTCGAGGAAGATCTTGTTCCCCTTGGCGTCTTCAATGGTGATCCCGCCACCGGACGGGTTATCGTCCATCGTGACGATATGTCCGCTGCGTGATTTGATGACGCGCTTCTCGACTTTGCCACCGGCGATGGCGTCGCCGGTCGAGAGTGGTGGTTTGTCAACCCCATTCCACAGCCCGCCGAGCACCACCCCAATACTGATATCCCCGAATGGGAACCCAACCAACACCTCGTCGTCAACTTCAGGGATCCACTGGATGCCGCGTTCGGCCCCGGCCCCCGGCGCTGCGACGCGCGTCCAGTACGACGTGTGCTCGTCAGAAAGCGTTGGAAACATGACCTTGACCCGCCCGAGATCATCCGGGTCCTGGTTGTCGGTGACGATGCCGATACCCAGATAGACCCGCGGGGCATGGTTGCCAGGGTTGGCATCGGCGCCAGTCACCAGCGAGAGCAGGCTACTGCTTGGGTTATGGGTGGCCCGAAATGTGGTGGTGAAGCCACCATCGGCCATGTAACGGTGGGTTACGCCGGTAACGTAGTACTTCCCGGAAAAGCGGTCTCCAACCGCCGTGATGTTGACGATGACTCCCGGTTTGATTGCAGGATTGCCGGTCCCGCTGCCCTCGGCAGTGACGAAGCTGCGGGTAAGCGCCTCGAGCTTCGCCTGTGCGATCGCCTCGGCCTCGTCCTGTGAGAAGACGGAACGGTCGATATCGTAGTGAAAGGCCTCGACTCCGTGGGCTTCTTTCGCGATCTTCTGGCCATTCCCGATGGCGCTGTTGTTGTTCGTTCCGTTGGGCGTCGTTGCCTTGCCGATAACTTCGCGCCGGGCTTTAGGGTCCCACCCGCGCACCGTCACGCCATCGACCTGCAGGTGGGTGGAAAGGCGCGGCGCGAATGTGCTGAGCGTCTTGCCCCACTCCATGGGAATCTCGGCGCCGGGCGTGGCTGCCTTGCGGATGTAGAGGGTCTTGCCACTGACCCAGTAGGCAAGCCCATAGCGCGTGGCGCGGTACTTCAGGAACTCGTAGTCGCTCTGGTTGTGCTGCAGGATATGGTCGCTCACCGATGCCGGCAATTCCGCTTCGAGCTTCAAGCCGTAGCGTCCGGCGATCTCCCGCAACACGTCGCTCTCGCTGACGTTCAGCCAGGTGTTGGTCCGGCGGCCACGGGTAAGCCGGTGCAGCCGGTCGAAGGCGCGCACCGTCAACCGTTGCAGACCACCGGCAAACGACGGCTCAATGCCGACGACTTCCCCTTCGAAGAGCGTCGCCTTACGGTTGTTGTCGTCGACGAGGATTTCAAACGACTTGCCCGGCCATAGCCCCGGCAGGTCGATCCAGTGCAGACGCGAATCGTTGAGCACGACCGTGGCCATGGCTGGCTGGTCCATATCGAGATCAACGGTGCATTGCAACAGGTCGCGCTGGAATGACTCATCCGATTCGACGCCATCGATCTTCAGGTAGATGTGGCTCTGCAGGCTGCGTGTATCAGCCATTGGGGATCTCCAATTGCATGCCGGGGGTCAAGCGACGCACGCGGGTCAGGCCGTTGGCTTCGGCAATCGGGCGCCAGGCAGTCGGGTCGCCATATTCGCGCCAGGCGATCCAGGCGAGGGTGTCGCCATCGCGCACGGTCCAGACCCGGCCTCCGCCAGGACCGCCAGAGGTCGGGTTTTGGGCAGGGAAGAGCTTGGCATCTTTCACCTGCGAGAAGGTGACATCCAGCGTGGCGCGTACCGGCGTGCCTTCCGCGGTAAACAGCGTGAACTTCTGGGTAAGGTTGGTGATGACCGCTTCAAACGACCAGGCCGAACCCCATTGGAAGCGAACGATCGGCGGTCGGCCCTTCTTTGACTTCTTGTTGGTCAGTTTTGGATCGACATGGGTGAGTTCCCAGATCTTGTCGGTGTACTTGGAACGCACATCCTCGCCGGTGTCGTACGTATCGAACAACAACGACATCTGCAAGGTTGCTGGGTTGCCGCTGGTGAACTCCAGCGGCGGGACGTTGGTGCCTTTGGTCTTCGCCGCTTGCCAGGAGTTTTGCTTCGTGAAGGTGTACTCCTTTGGGTTGAACATGCATTCAACCGAGGTCGATGGGTCATCGACGCGCGTGATCGTGGCTTTGGCAGGACTCGTGACACTCATGGTTGTGTTCCCCTTGCTCTAGCCGATCCCGGCGCGCTGGCGTTCGGCTGCGATGCGCCGTTTGACGATGTCGTAGACCTGGAGTGCGAGGGCATCAAGGTCCGGCGCGGGTTGCTGGGTCGGTCGGTTGGCGGCCTGAGCCTGCGGCGGTTGCGCGGCAGTGGCAACCTCCTCCGGCGCGGGCCGGTCGGCAGCAGCACGCATGACGCCACCGCTCGGCGGCACGCCGCCAGAGCCGCTGTTGCCGTTGCCGGTGGGCGGAGGTGGTGGCGGCGTCGCTGGCTGGTCTGCCTGAAGCCACGTTGGCAGTGGTTCCCACGGCGCTGGAAGACCACCCCAGCGGTCGTCGCTCGGCCGGCTCGTGTGCGCGGTTGGTGCGGGCACGAACTGATCGTTTCCGCTTGCCGCCGTTCCTTGTTCGACGTTTAGTGGCAACGGCTGCCCGGCGCGGCGCGCGCGGGCCAACGGCAACACCGCGCGTTCAACGCTGCGCGCAAGCGCTTCTTCGTCGTCAATCGGCCCGGTGACCGCTGCGGCAGCGTGTGCGGACGGCGCCGCGTCAACA
>QEUZ01000213.1 GCA_003577355.1 Chloroflexota bacterium
GGATTGCTGCCGCCGATCGCGTAGCGAAACCGGATGCGCTCCAACGACAGGCCCGTTTCGACCGGCACGGCGCTCTGCGCCGTCTGCGCCTGGCGCTGCAAGGCCAGCATCCGGTCTCTCGGGTAGTCCCAGGATATCGAGGCCATCCACGCTTTGTCGGTAGAGGTCAGCTCGATCAGGTAGGTGCGACGGCTGGTGGTGATGACCAGATTGGTCTTGAGGCCGGATCGCACCGGCTTGACCAGCACATTGACGCGCAGCTCGTCGCCGGCGCCGCTGGACGTGTCCCCGACGATCCATCGCACTGTATCGCCAGCGGCAACCGTCATCAGTTCCTCGCCCGGCTGCAACGAGATGACCGTCACCCTGCCCGGACTCGCATAGACCTGATAGAGCGCCCCTTCGGTGAACGGCCACACCTGGATTGCGTTCACGTAACCCTCGCGCGTGGGTGCAACGCGCGCTTCCTCATTGGCGAGAGACACGCGCACGCGCTCGTCGGCCGGCTCCGGAACCACAGCCGGCACATCCAAGACAGGTGCCGGCTTCAACTGTCCCGGCAGCGGCAATGGCTCGGGCACCGCCACTACCTCAACCGGCTTGGCCGGCTCGGGCAAAGGCTGCGCCTGCACCACTTCATCAAGGGTAATGGCTGGCGGCTTGCGCGGTGTGGCGCAGCCGACCAACGCACAGACGAACGGCACGAAAGCGTAAAGACGCAAAGACGGATTCATGGCCTGTCTCCTTCGGTAGAGTCGAGTTCCCGGCTCCACGACAAGCCGTTGACGTAGATACCCAGCGGATTGCGGCGCAGTCGTTCTTCGGTGCGGGGCGGTTGCAAGACGATGGACACCACTGCGGTCCAGCGTTCCAGCCCGGCGGCACTGCCACCGACGAAACGGCGCTCGGTCCAGCGCACCTGGAACGACGCATCGCTCGCGCGCACAACGCTGGTGATCTGCACTGTGACCGTCTCCCTGCCGATGCGCGCGAACGGATCGTTGGCCCGTGCGTGGTCGTTGAGCACGGCAGCGCCGCGGTCGGTGGTGTAGTCGTAGGCGTCCAGCCAGTTCTGCCGCACGATGATCGGGTCGATGGACAGAGAGCGAACCAATGTGATGAAGCGCGCGACGTAGTGCGCCGTCTGTGCATCATTGGGTTGGTACGGTGTTGCCGCTTCGCCCACGGCGCGCACCTGGCCGGCGCTGTCCACCTCCACCACGTAGGGCGTGACAATGGATTGTGCCGAGCGCCACACGAGTCCACCGGCCATCAGCAGCGCGAGCGCAAGACAGCCGAAGGCCATCATTCGCCAGTTCTTCGCTTGGATACGCGCCGAACCAATGCGCTCATCCCACACCTGCGCAGCCGCCTGGTATGGGGTAGCCGGCTGCGGCGTATCGGCATAGCGCACCTGCGCTCGTTTGAATCGCATCAAGTGTTCTCCCGGTCAGGTCGATGAGTCATTCAGGCTCGGGCCGCTGCCATGTCCGCCGCCATCGCCACCGCGCAGCGTGTGGGCCGCGGTGGTAGCGGCATGGGAAAGCTGCTGACGGCGATGCAGCCGTTTCGCCCACTGGGGTTGCGCGCTGCCGGATGTGGCATCGCCCCGCAGGGCATTGCCGCCAGCCGTCGAGCCGGAAGCAGGACTGACTGCTGCGGCTGCTCGGTCGCGCAGCGAGCGAGCGCCGGCGGCTACCCGTTGCCCCACGGCCTGCACGCCAGTCCGGGCGACGTTGCCCAAGCCAGCCGCAGCACCCCGGAGGCCTCCGCCAGCAGCGGCAGAGCCGGCACCGAACGCCGTCCTGGCGCTGCTGGCCGTTGAAGCCACCGAGCGCACGCCGCTTGCGGTCATGCGGGCCGCGCCGGGCGCCATGCGTGCGCCGGCCGCGACCGCGCTTCCTACGCCACTTGCCACTGCGCCCACGCCGACGGCCGTTCCAGCGACGGCCAGCGCCGTACCTGCTGCGGCGCCAGCACCGAGTTGCGGCGAGCCGGAAACCAGACCCGTCGCAATTCCCGGCCCGAAGATCCCGAGTGCCAGCATCGCCAGCGACGCCAACATGATGACCAGCGCGTGGTCGATGGAGGGTTCTGTCGGCGCCACCTGGAACTCCGCGAACAGCCCAGTGCCAATGCCGACGATCACTGCCAAAACCAGCACCTTGACTCCCGACGACACCACGTTGCCCAGCACCTTCTCGGCCAGGAACGCGGTCTTGTTCCACAGAGCGAATGGCACCAGCACGAACCCGGCCAGTGTCGTCAGCTTGAACTCGATTAACGTGATGAATAACTGGATCGCCAGTACGAAGAAGCTGAGGATCACCACGAGCCAGGCGAGAAACAGTACGACGATGGCATCGAGGTTCAGGAATACCTCGGGGAATCCGGCCAGATCGCCAATCTGCGTGAGGATTGGCGCCCCGGCGTCGGTGCCAACCTTGGCGAGCCGGCCGGGTTGCAGAAACTCGGCCGCGGTGATCGTCGAGCCGGACGCCATCAACCCTAGACCGGCGAACGAGCGGAACAGAATGCTTGCCAGCCAGTTGAAGTTGCCGATGATGAAGGCGAAAGCGCCGACGTAAAGCACCTTGCGGATCAGCTTGGCGATCACGTCGTCGCCCTGCCCCGAGGCATGGCCCATCGCCCAATAAAGGCCCGCGATAGTCATGTCGATGACCACCAGCGTTGCCGTGAGGAACGCCACCTCGCCACCCAGCAGCCCGAATCCTGAGTCGATATAGTTGGAAAAAACGATCAGGAACCGATCAATAACCGAGATGTCGTCCACGGCGCGCCTCGTCCTTAGTGGCTATAGAACGCTACGGATTGCGGCGTATAAGGCGTGCCATCACCCAGGAACCGACGCCGAACCTCGCGGGCGCGCTCCGTAGCAGCCGCCTGCCGCGCCAGTTCCAATGCTGCGGCCCGATTCTGGGTCAGTTGAAGCTGTTGCGCCTGAATGGACTGCTTGGCCTGCAACGCCAGAAGCTGATTGGTCGCCTGCATCGCTTGCAAGGCGCCGGCAGCCGACTGGCTGCGACCGACCAGATCGGCAAGCACTCCTTCGTCGGCCGACAGGTTCTGCGACACCTGCGCCTGCATCCGCATCGTGGTGTGCAGCCCATCGAGCGTGTGCTGCCACCGCTCGCGCGCGTCCTGGGCCATGCGATCGCCAGTAACGCTCGCGGCGTACTCGCGCGGATAGAGTCGCGCGAACTCACGGTCGATGCTGGTCACGTCATAGGCCAAGCCTCGCGCCTCGGCTATCAACCGCTCGGAGGTTGCCAGAGTCGAGCGCAGCCGATTGACCACGTTGTAGTCGAGGCTCGCCAGATTGCGCGCCTGGTTCACGAGCATCTGCGCTTCGTTTTGGAGCTGGCGCACCTGATTGTTGATTTGCTCCAACGTGCGCGTCGCGGTCAGGATGTTCTGTGCGAGGTTCGACGGGTCGAGCACGATGTCGCCAAGACCAAACAGGGCGTGTGCCGGCTGCACGGCACCAAAGGCGATCACGCTGGCAACGGCCAGGGCTTGAATCCTGGGCTTGATGAATGACTTGAACTTCATGATGGATCTCCTTCGGAAAGGTAACGGTCGATCAATGTGGCGGCCCAATCGAGGCCGCGATGACGCAGCCAGGCGGCCGCGAAGTCGGAAGGTGGAACCGACGCCCATACGTCGTCGATGTCGCGCTGGTCCTGCGGCGTCGAGGCACCGGCGAACGCCAGCGCAACCGGCCCCAATCCAAGATCAAAGAGGCGATTTCCGAGGCGCGACTGGTAGTAGTAGTCGCGCTTGGGCTGGGCGTTGGCGATTATCTCGATCTGTCGATCGTTGAGACCGAGGCCCCGATAGACCGGGCGCAACTGCGGTTCGGTGGCCTGCGGATTGGGCAGGATGATGCGACTCGGGCAGCTCTCCATGACCGTTGGCGCGATGCTGGACTCCTGAATGTCGGCCAAGGACTGCGTATCGAAGATGACCGACACTCGTTTCTTGCGCAGCGTCTTGAGCCACTGCCGCAACCTCCCCGCGAACACCGGGTCGTCGAGGAACATCCATGCCTCGCCGAGAAGCAGCAAGGTTGGCGCTCCATCGAATCGTTCCTCTAAGCGCGCAAACAGGTAACCGAGCACCGCCAGCACCGCAGCACGACTACCCATCAGTTCTTCCATCTCGAAGCACTGCACGTTGGCCGTTCCGAGCTTGTCCTGGTCCGCGTCCAGCAACCGGCCTTGTGCTCCACCGAGCACATAGGGCGCCAGCGCCTGACGCAGCGCATTGCTCTGCAAGAGCACCGAGAACCCGGTTAGCGTGCGTTGCCCGACTGGCGCACCGGCGAGACTTTCCAGCGCCGACCATATGGCCGCCTTCTCATCCGGACCGACGCTCACGCCCTCGTGCTGCATCCGGCCTTCGAGCCATTCGGCAGCCCAGGCGCGATATCCTTCCTCGTCGATGCGAGCCAATGGCTGGAAGGCAATGTCGCCATCGGTTCCAAGGTCGTAGTGCTCGCCGACCAGGCCCAGGATGGTGGCTCGCAGCGAGCGTCCGATATCGAAGGCGAAGATGCGGGAACCCGGATAGCGGCGGAACTGCATCGCCAGGGTTGCGATCAGTACCGACTTGCCCATGCCGGTCGGCCCCACGACCATCGTGTGCCCCACATCGCCAACATGCGTCACCAGCCGGAACGGGGTCGCGCCATCGGTGCGGGTGACGATCAGCGGCGGGCCGTCGAGGTGCGCGTTCCGCTCCTGGCCTGCCCACACCGCTGACACCGGCATGATGTGCGCCAGGTTCAGTGTCGAGACGATGGGCTGGCGCACGTTGGCGTAGGCATTGCCCGGAATCGAGGACAACCACGCTTCCACTGCGTTTAGGGTTTCCGGAATCGTGACGAATCCCCGTCCCTGAATTGCCCGCTCCACCTGCCGCAGCCTCTCGTCCGCTACCGCAGCATCCGCATCGAGCACGGTTACCGTGGTCGTGACGTAACCGAAGGCCACGGCATCGCTGCCAAGCTCCTGCAGGGCGGCATCGGCGTCAGCCGCCTTGTTGCTGGCATCCGTATCCACCAACGGACTTTCTTGCTGAAAGATCGTCTCGCGCAGCAACGCGACGACGTTCTTGCGCTTGGCAAACCACTGGCGACGCAGGCGGCCAAGTTCCTTCTCGGCCTCGGCCTTGTCCATGCACAGGAAACGTGTACTCCAGCGGTAGGCGAAGCCCAGGCGATTCAGGTCATCAAGCAACCCCGGCCAGCTCGGAGTCGGAAAGCCCCGCACGGAAGTCACTCTCAGATGTACGTCACCCAGCCGCGGCGCCAATCCCCCGCTCAACGGGGAGTCTGCAAGCAACGCATCGAGGTAGAACGGGCTGTCCGGAACGGCGACGCGATGGCGGCGCGTGGAGATGGTCGAGTGCAGGTAAGTCAGCGTCTCGCTGTCGTCGAGCCAGGCGATCTCCGGCAACACGCCGTCGAGCAGGTCGAACCGGCGGTCGGTCTCTGCCATGAAGGCCGTCAGTCGTTCTCGCCAGTCCACGCCGCCCGTGGCGGTGTTCTCATAGAGCAGCTTCGCGGCACGGTCGCGGGAATCCTCCGGCGGCAGATACATCAGCGTCAGGTGATAGCTGCTCTCGAAGTGGCTCTGGTCTTCCTCGAACGCTGCGCGACGTTCCTCATCCACCAGCCATGACAGCGGTTCGGGAAACTCCGACTGCGGATAGCCAGCGGCAGGGCGGCGCTCGGCCTCCACGAACAATGCCCAGCCGGAGCCCAGCCGGCGCAGCGCGTTGTTCAGCCGCGCGGCCGTGGCGATCAGCTCGCCCTGCGTGGCGCTGTCAAGGTCCGGCCCGCGAAAGCGGGCCGTCCTCTGGAACGAGCCGTCCTTGTTGAGCACCACGCCCGGTGCCACCAACCCCGCCCAAGGCAGCCAGTCAGAAAGCAACGCCGGCCGCCGGCGATATTCAGCGAGGTTCAGCACGATGCCAGCCTCATACGTCTAGCAACGGCTTGTGCCGCAAGTGACGCGCGAACACCGGCATGAACTGCGCGTCCGAGCGCGCACCCCACACCGCCAGGGCATGACCGACAATCCACAACACCAGCCCAACGATCCACAGTTGCAGGCCCAGCCCCACAGCAGCGGCCAGCGTGCCGTTGGCGATCGCCACGGTGCGCGGCGCACCTCCCAATAGGATCGGCTCGGTCAGTGATCGGTGCACCGGCACCTCGAAACCGGCGGCGAACTCGGCAGATTCGCTCATGCCACCACCGCCCCGCCGGAGAACGAGAAGAACGACAGGAAGAACGAGGACGCAGCAAATGCGATGGACAGGCCAAACACAATCTGGATCAACTTGCGAAAGCCGCCCGATGTGTCCCCGAAGGCGAGCGCGAGGCCCGTGGCGATGATGATGATGACCGCCACAATGCGAGCCACCGGCCCCTGTATGGAATCGAGGATGGCTTGGAGCGGACCCTCCCACGGCATACTTGAGCCGGCGGCCTGCGCAGTCGAGGCAATGCAAAGCAGCAGTCCCGCGAGCATGAACGCTTGCAGGCGTGGGGCCGGATTTACGGAAACACGCAAATTCACGGATTCGGAACGGATCATCGGTGCTCTCCATCGTTCGTTGAGGAAATCAGCGGATGCGCAACGGCCAGCGTTTCGTTGAGCTGGTAGCCGTGGCTGTCGAATCCCGTCACACAAGCCACGGTCTGGACTTGGCGGGCACGGCCGCGCCCGGCTATGAATACGATCACGTTCACAGCCTCGGCGATCAGCGCGCGCGGCGGCGTCATTGCAACTTCAAGGATCAGTTGTTCCAGGCGCAGCAACGCGCCGTGAGCGGAACCGGCATGAAGGGTGGCGATGCCGCCGGGATGCCCTGTACCCCATACTTTGATCAGGTCCAGCGCCTCGCCGCCGCGCACCTCGCCGACGATCACGCGGTCGGGGCGCAGGCGCATCGTGGCGCGCACCAGCTCGGCCATCGACACTACGCCGGCACGGGTACGCAGCGGCACATGGTCGCGTGCCGTGCATTGCAGTTCCACGGTGTCTTCGAGCACCAGCACGCGATCATGCGTTGCTGCAATTTCGGCCAGCAGCGCATTGGCGAGCGTGGTCTTGCCGGTACTGGTTCCGCCCGCAATCACGATGTTCTTGCGCTCGCGCACTGCGCAGCGCAGGAACGCCGCCTGATCGGCAGCCAGGATGCCGTCACGCACGTAGTCCGCCAGCCCGATCACACCGATTGCGCGCTTGCGTAGCGCAAAGGCAGGCCCCGGCGCAGCCGGTGGCAAGATGCCCTCGAAGCGTTCACCCGTTTCCGGCAGCTCCGCAGTCAGCAGCGGGCGGCCGCGATGCACCTCCGTCCCGACATGGGCCGCGACGAGACGGATGATGCGCTCGCCATCGGCAGCGGACAGCGAAACGCCGGTAGCCGCTCGGCCTGTGGAAAGACGGTCGATCCACAGCGCGCCGTCGGGATTGAGCATCACTTCCACCACGTCCGGGTCTTCGAGCGCGGCAGCGATCAGCGGCCCC
>QEUZ01000214.1 GCA_003577355.1 Chloroflexota bacterium
GGGAGGCGAGCGGCATGAGTCTTCCAGAGCTCGTGAGCCGACTTATTGGCCTGGCGCTCGAACGCTCAGCGGACCGGCGCGGCGGGCTGGGATGAGCGCGGAGCCGGCTGGCGGCTGGATGCGTTCCACCGTGCTGAACATGATCCGCACGGGACGCCTGCCGGCCCTTTGCGTTGTCCTCGCCTGCGCCATATCGCTGTACGCATTCCTCAACCTCAGTGACTACCAGGTCGATACCGTAGTTGTGCGCGGGGCCACCATTGGCGACCCTGGGCAAGTGGCTGATGCGTCAGGCGCGCTCGGCCGCTCAATCTTCCGCATCGACCCGGACGCCACAGCACGTGCTATTGCCCAACTACCCTGGGTTGCAAAGGTGGCAGTGCGACTCCAAAGTCCGGACACCCTCGTCGTCTCCCTGGTCGAACGTGTGCCAGTGGCGGTGTGGGTACAAGGTGGACAGAGCGTGCTCGTCGATAGCAATGGCCAAGTCTTGTATGCCGGCGATGCAGCGAGTCTCCCACATGTGCGGATTGACGATGAGCCGCTCGCGATCGGTTCGGCGGTGGAACCGGCGGATGTCGCTGCGGTGGTCGCACTGCATGAGTCGCTCGGGCCGGAGCTGGTAGAACTGGCCTGGCACGACCTGGGCGGCTTTGAGGCGACCCTCACGGACGAGCGAGTGGTTGTCTTCGGGGATGCCACGCAGATGCCGTTGAAGCTGGCAGCGCTTCGCGGCATCCTGGCGCAGGTCGACCAAACGTGGAGCTTCCTCGACCTCAGCGAGCCCGAGAGACCGTACTTTCGGTAGGTTCCAAGTGTACGTACACTATGCTATAGTGTACGTACACTGGTGGAATATGCCGATCTGCCAGTGCCGCGTACCCTGTACACACTACGGCGCCGGCGGCACGCTGGCCAGCGCGTCCATTCCGGAGGCGTCGGCGCGGGGAGTACGGAAGATGCAGCAACGCCTCGTTGTCGGATTGGACATCGGTTCCAGCAAGATGTGCGTCACTGTCGCCACGCTGGATGACCAGGGTGGCGCTCGGTATGTTGCCCATGGCAGCACGCCATCCGATGGAATGATTGCCGGCGAGATAGTAGATGCCGGAGCGTTTTCCGGTGCGCTTCGGCTCGCGTTGGAGGAAGCTCAGCGCCTGGGAGGCGGGTCGGTCACCGACTTGTACGTCAGCGTTGCGGGGGTCAGGTTCACTCCGCACGAGCGGACCGGCCGGTTAGACCACGGCGCCATCGCGGCGTTTACACGTACCGACGTCATGCGGGCGTTGCCAGATCCCGGGCAGCACGATGCCCGCAGCCAGACGACGGTGCATCGCGTGGTCAAGATCGTTGAAATTGATGGTGAGGAGGTCGATGACCCGCACGGGTTGCGCGGTCGGTCGCTTGTCGTGCGCACCCGCGACTACACGGCGCCGAAGTCGTTGGTCGATGCAGTGACGACTGCCGCCGAAGCGACGGGGCGAAGGGTGCAGGCAATCGTGCCGACGGGAGTTGCTTCCGCGGCCGCGGCGCTGACTGAGGCGGAACGACGCCTGGGGGTGGCCGTGATTGATATTGGCTATACCTCCACTGACATCGCTGTCTACTGCGCTGGTGTGCTGCATGGCCTCACCAGCGTCCCGATTGGCGGCTACCACCTCAGCGCCGACCTGGCGCAGTTGCTCGATATCCCGATTGGCGATGCCGAGCGCTGGAAGCGAGTGTATGGGGTGGTGAACCCGCTGCAGAACCCGGAGCTCGACCTGGGTGCGCGCACTATTGCCGGTTGGCAACGGCAGGCCCAGCATGGGGACGCCCCACGAGAGGCCATACAGACCATCGCCGGAGCGCGGCTGGTGCAACTGTTTGCTGAGATTGGTGATTGGCTGAAGTCGCAGCACTTTCTGGAATCGATACTCGCAGGGGTTGTGTTGAGCGGTGGTGGGGCACGGCTCGCCGGGATCGAAGAGGTTGCACACGCGGTGCTTGGCTGCGAAGTACGTGCCGGCGGAGTCGTCGCGGGTGATGGGTTCCCGGCGATACCCGACCCGTCTGTCACAGCCTCGGTCGGTTTGGTGCGCTACTGCGTAAGCCGCGCGACACGCGCGGCCCCGCGCCGGCCTGCTTCGCGGATTGAGCATCGGGATTCCCCATACCCGGCCACATATGATTGGCACGGAGGCCAGGAACCAGTTGGCGGGAACCGACTTATACATAACGGAGAACGGTCGGACACCCGCCACTGGGGCCGCTCTGTGACGCGCTGGATGCGCGAGTTCATCCCTGCGCGGGGAGGGTAGTGCGCTGGGTTGGAGACGTGCAACCGGCCTGGTATGGGTCGCTGGGGTATCCTAGGGTACGAGGGGACTCCGGACAGGGATTTACAAAATGCACCGCGACATCTTGAGCGGTGACGACAGAACGGAGCGGAGCGCCTGCCATGTCGATGTTCAGCATGCGTGACGATGATTTCGTCGCCAGTTTCGCGCGGATCAAGGTCGTCGGAGTCGGTGGCGGTGGGGGCAATGCCGTCAACCGCATGATGGAAGCTGGAGTAGACGGCGTCGAGTTCATCGCGGTGAACACCGATGCACAGATGCTGCTCAACTCGCAGGCGCCGGTCACAGTGCGGATCGGCGACAAGTTGACCAAAGGGCTTGGGGCCGGCGGCCGCCCGGAAATCGGGGAACGCGCGGCTGAAGAAAGCATGGACACCCTCGCCGAGGTGCTGCGTGGCTCGGACATGGTGTTTATCACCGCCGGAATGGGTGGCGGCACCGGCAGTGGGGCCTCGCCGATCGTCGCGAAGCTCGCGCGTGAGACTGGCGCGCTCACCGTCGGCGTCGTCACCAAGCCGTTCGATTTCGAAGGCGCCAAGCGCCGGCGAGTTGCTGACGAAGCAATCGCCAACCTCAAGGAACATGTCGACGCACTGATTACGATCCCAAACCAGGGATTGATCGGTTTGGTGGACCCCAAGACCCCCTTCGCCGAGGCGTTCCGGATCGCGGATGACGTGTTGCGCCAGGGTATTCAAGGCATCTCTGACCTGATCGTGAAGCCGGGTATGATCAACCTGGACTTCGCTGACGTGAAGTCGATCATGCGCGATGCGGGGTCGGCGCTGATGGCGATTGGCCGGGGCGGTGGCGAAGATCGGTGCATCGACGCTGCGAAGGCTGCGATTTCCAGCCCCTTGCTGGAGATGAGCATCGAAGGCGCAACCGGCGTGCTCTACAACATCAGCGGTGGAGGAGACCTGTCAATCGCCGAGGTCAGCGAGGCGGCCGAGATCATCCGCCAAGCGGCCGACGACGACGCGGAGATCATCTTCGGCACAACGATCGACGACTCGCTCGGGCGCGATGTCACGATTACGTTGATTGCGACTGGGTTCCAGGGTGGTCGGTCGAGCCGCCAGCGCCCCATGGCTGACCGGCGTTCGCAACGGCCGGCGCCATCGGCGGAGACGACACCGGCCCAGCCGCGCCAGCGCCAGCCTGTGCTGCCGGATGATGAATGGTCCGAGCCGGCGATCCTGCGGTTCCTGCGCGAGCGCCAGTAGCCTGGATGTATCGGGCTGGCCTGAGGAGGGAGCGGCTGGTTGCGCTGCCCGTTCTGTCGTGAACGCGATGCGCGGGTTGTCGATTCGCGTGAGATCCGTGACGGCGCGGTGATCCGCCGGCGGCGCGAGTGTGTCGCGTGCGGCCGGCGTTTCACCACCTATGAAAAGCTGGAAACGCGCGAGTTGATGGTCGTCAAGCGCGATGGCCGTCGTGAGCCGTTCGACCCACTCAAGCTGAAAGACAAGCTGCGTATCGCGCTCACCAAGCGGCCAGTGCCGATGGCCGAGGTCGAGCGGATCGTCCGTGATGTTGAGAACGAGCTGATGGACCAGGGTATCAGTGAAGCGCCAAGTACCCAAATCGGCGAGCTGGTGCTAGCGAAGCTTAAAGACCTGGACGAGGTGGCGTACATCCGCTTCGCCTCGGTCTATCGTGAGTTCCGCGACCTCGAGGACTGGCGCAGGGAAGTTGCTGCCCTAGGGGCGCCGCAACCCCCGGAAGTAGAGGAATGAAGACGGTATTCACCCACGGGGCTGGGTCGATGCTGCAGGTGCGGCGCCAGCGGGGTGGACCGCTGGAGGTAGAGAGCGCGCGCATCGACATCGGCACACAGCTGGGCGCCAGCGGCCATTTCCGCATCAGCTCACCACCTGGCTGGCGGGCCACGCCCGCGGGGGCGTGGGCCTGGCAAGTTTGGCCGCAACGGCTTGCACCTGACGAAACGGCTCGCGTTGGTGTGCAGCGGCTTGCCGTGCGGAGTGACGAGCCGGAGCGCAACGTGCTGGTCAATGTCGAGACGAGCCTTGACCTGACAAGCGACTATGACCCCGCGGCGTCGGCGCTTTTGGTCCGCAACCGTGCCTCGGAGCTGGGGGAGTACTGGCCGCAGCGCGAGGTGTTCGAGGCCACTTGGCCATCGATGCCCGCTCCGTTCGCACGGGTACTCTTCGAGGGGCTCTATTCCGATGTTGTCTTTCTCAGCGCTGGCCCACGACGTGGCGGCCTGTGCAGTGGCATGGCGCGTTGGTCGCTAGCGCGTTCGCTTGGCGTCGAACCCCCTCCGGCATCGACCGAGGCGGCGATCCAGCGCATCGCGCGATACCACGGCCGGCAGTTACGCGACCGCGCATTGTTGAGCGCGCTGCCCTGGTTCCTGCGTGGTTCGCCAGTGGCAGCGTTCCGGGCGGTCCGCAACGACCTGCTGCGCACCGGCATGTGTGACCGCGCGCTCGATTTGGCCGTGCCCAAGTTATGGCGGCGTGATGTCGCCTCTGCGCTGGTCGCCGAGGGGCATACGGTCGTCCCATACCGGCTCCAGCAACGCGGCAAGCGGGTTGGCGCCATCGAGGTCTACGACCCCAACCACCCGTCAGGAGTGACTGGTGGAGAACCTCGCCGCATCGAGTTCGATCTGAGCGGCGACCGGTACAAGTACGGCACGCTCGTCACAATGGAACAGAGCAATGTGGGCATCATTGCCGTGCGGCAGCGTGCCTATATGGGCACGGGGACGGCGATCCTTGCGACGCTAGGGTCACTGGTTCTGGACCCGAAACGCGGCTTCGGGTCGCTATTTCGACGCGCTGAACACGCGGCTTCGAAGGACTAACCCCGACATGCAAACGCCCGGGCCGAGGCGACCCGGGCGTGCATTTCGCTGCATTAGGACTCGGCTTCGACGAGCTCTGGTTCCAGATGTGGGTTGATCGTGCGCAGGATGCCGGACTTCGGGTATGCTCCGACCAGTTTCTCCACTGGGCGGCCACCCTTGAAGAGCACCATCGTGGGGATGGAGCTCACGCCGAGCATTGCAGCATATTCCTGATGCTCGTCGATGTTGACCTTGGCAATCTTCAGTGCCCCGGCCTTTTCGCTGGCGATCTCTTCGAGAATCGGCGCGACGACCCGGCACGGGCCACACCAGGCAGCCCAGAAATCGACCAAGACCGGCGTTTCGCTATTGATCACCTCGTCGGTAAACGAGCTGTCGGTAACGTTGACAGCGGCTCCCATGAAGTTCAGACCTCCTTGTGGGTCATGGGCGGCAGCGCGTCTTCCGCGCTCCTCGACATAGTGTAACGCACGTTCCGATCCTTGCATTCCCTCTGCCCGGTTCCGCCGGTCCTGTTTTTGCGCTATTGGTACACTCGCCAGTCATGACGACGCGACAGCTTGTTGGCTTCGACGGCTTGCAGCATGCGCGCCCGACGACTGGTTCGGGGATGTACGCATTGCATCTGTGGCAGCAGCTTCAGCAACGGGCTTCCGAGGGCATTGCTTTTGCGTTGCTTCGCCCGAACAACCTGTCAGGTGCAACGAGCAATGTCGCCAAAGTGCGCTGGGAACAGGCCGGCCTGCCCTGGGCCGCCCGGCGAGTAGGGGCCAGCATGGTGCATGTTCCCTACTTCTCTGCCCCGTTGTTCCCACTTCGACCCGTGGTCGTAACCATCCACGATGTGATCCCGCTCGCGATACCAGCCTACGCCCGGACCCGGCAAATGCGCGCATATCTCCAACTTGTCTCGCGCAGCGTCCGACGTGCCAGACGGATCATCACCGATTCACGTTCGTCTCAACAGGACATCAGCCGGCTGCTCGGCGTCCCCGGCGATCGCCTGCGAGTTATTCCTCTGGGAGTGACGCCAGAGTACCGGCCGGCCAACACGTTGGAAGAAGACCTGGCGATCGACCAAACGCTGGAGCGGTTACAGATCCGCCGGCCATATGTCCTGAATGTCGGCGGTTTCGACGTGCGCAAGCGGCTCGACCTGCTGGTGCGTGGTTTCGCGCAGGCCATCGCCGATGTAGAGACGCCGCTCGACCTGGTGATCGTTGGCTCGCCGCACAGTGGAAACGAGCAGCTCTATCCATCGCTCGACCCGCTCATCCGCGCGCTCGGACTGACTGAGCGCGTGCGCCTGCCTGGGTTCGTGTCGGAAGACGACAAGCGCAACCTCTACCGTGCAGCCGAAGTCTTCGTGTTCACATCAGAGTACGAAGGGTTTGGGCTGGACCCACTGGAGGCGCTCGCTTGCGGCGCTCCGGTGGTCTGCACCAACCGCACGAGCCTTCCCGAGGTGGTGGGGGATGCGGCGATCCTGGTTGAGCCAGACGCCGCTGCGGTTGGTGCGGCATTGAAGGACGTTGTGAGCAACCCGGACTTGCGCGCGGACCTGACGCTACGTGGGATTGCACGCGCGCGCAGCTTCACCTGGGAGCGCACTGCCGAGCAGACCCTCGCGGTGTATCGTGAGCTGCTCGCGGTTGAAACGGCACGCTGACCGTGCGCGTCTTGATGCTCTCGAAGGCACTCGTAACTGGCGTGTACCAGAAGAAAGCCGAAGAGCTGGCAAAGCTCCCCGGCGTTGAACTCCTTGTTGTGACGCCGCCGTATTGGACTGAGGCCCGGGTGGGCCGGCTGGAGCTGGAGCGGCGATTTACGACTGGCTACGAACTGGTCGTCGAGCCGATGCGCTTCAACGGGCGGCATCACCTGCACTGGTACCCTGGCCTCGGTAAACAGATGCGCCGCTTTCGCCCGGACTTGGTGCACATTGATGAGGAACCCTACAACTGGGTCACGATGCACGCGCTGTTGCAGGCGGAGCGGGTCGGCGCTCGCGCGATCTTCTTTGCGTACCAGAACATCTATCGCCGCTATCCGCCACCGTTCTCGCTGTTTGAGCAGCGCATCTACGCGCGCGCGGCGGGTGGACTTGCCGGCAACCAGGACGCGCTGGACGTTCTGCGCCGCAAGGGTTTTCGTGGCAGGGGCGAAGTCATCCCGCAGTTTGGCGTCGATCCCGATATTTATCGCCCACTTCGGCCGCCAGCACAGCAGCCGGAGCCAATCGTCGCCTATTACGGTCGCTTGGTGCCGGAAAAGGGGGTCGATACCATCATCGATGCTTTAGCACAGTTACCCCCGCCGTCACGGGCGGTGATTGTCGGGGCAGGCAGCGAACGCACCGCGCTGCAAGAGCGCG
>QEUZ01000215.1 GCA_003577355.1 Chloroflexota bacterium
CAGTCCCAGAGATGAACGGCTTCTGGCAAGGGGGCGCGTTCGTCGGCCAGGACGACGTGCATCTCGGCGTAGCGATTGCGCTACGCGGCGGAGGGTTAGTTAATCCCGCCATTCTTTCCGCCAACCGCATCAGCCTCGACGAACTGATGGGCAAGCTGCGCGATCTCGTCGCGCGCGCACGCGGTGGCAAGTTGCGTGCATCTGAAATCGCTGGCGGCACGATCACGGTGACGAACCTGGGCGACCTGGGAGTACGGAGCGTCTTTGGCGTGATCTATCCCCCGCAGGTAGCGCTCGTCGGGTTCGGGCGGATCACCGAGCGGCCGTGGGCAGCCGACGGCATGCTCGGCGTGCGTCCAGTCGTCACAGCGACGCTATCGGCCGACCACCGTGCCAGCGTTGGACACCGTGGGGGCGTGTTCCTATCCAGGATCGACGCCCTGTTGCAGGACCCGGAGACACTGCGATGAGCGCAACGATTACCCACGAACAGGCGCGCGCGACGATCCTGCGCGTGCTGACCGGCATCGCACCAGAGATCGAGCCGGAGGCAGTGGATGGCGCCCTCGACCTGCGCGACCAATGCGATATCGACTCCATGGACTTCCTCAACCTCGTCATCGGCGTCCATCAAGCGCTCGGCGTCGATATCCCTGAGCGGGATTACCCGAAGCTCGTCACGCTGGATGGCTTCGCAAGCTACGTCGCGGCGCGCTCAGCGAGCCACCATCACGCTGAATGAACCCAAGCCCTCCGACGGCGCCCTCTCGCTGCGGCAGGGGTCGACAGGGTTGGGTCACTTCGCCGCCGCTACATAGTCCTCGCGCAGTGGCGCGAAAATATCGACGACAAGGCAGCCTTCCGGCCCGGCGAGGCCGGAATGCGGCAACGTCCCGGGGATGCGGTAACACTGGCCGGGCTTGATCACATGCGCTTCGCCACCGATGTTCATCGTGATCTGGCCCTCCAGCACCAGGCCAAGCTGCTCGTGCGGATGCGCGTGCAGCGGCACCTCCCCACCGGGGGCGATCTTCACCCAGTTGGCCATCGTGCCGCTACCCGCCAGCACGCTCATCGTGACGCCGGGGATCGGGTCGAATTTCGGCAACGCACTCACATCGAACACGCCCGGCTGATACGCCAGGCTGGAGCGGTCGACGGCATCCGCATCCGCCTGCTGCCAGTATCCGGCCTGTCCCGCGTTTTGTCCGCTCATCACTTCCACTCCCTTGCCTGCTCCAGTACACACTGGCGTTACCAGCTATTGCCGGCGCACATCCGTAGGGATCATAGACCAGGTTGGCGGGTGCAGTCGACGCGCTCGACGACTGACGTCAAGGAGTCCCAGATGACGTTTGGGACCTGCGGCACTCTGCCGTTTGCGCAACGATGGGGTAGGATGCCTGCGGAAAACATGCCGGTGATGCATTCTGCACGCGCTCATGCCGGTCCGGACAGACCGAGGGATGATTATGCGACGAGCACACGTTGTGCTCTGGCCTGTTCTCGCGCTGGTGCTCCTGCCCCTGGCGCTACGGACAGCGCCGGCAGCCGCGATACAGGAAAACGACCCGGAGATTGTTGCCGCGCTTCAGAAAATCAACCTCTACCGCAGCTGGTTAGGCATCCCCCCACTGACGATCGACCCAGCGCTCCAGGCCGCCGCAGAGGCGCACGTCGAGTACTATCGCCTCAACTTCGGCGACCCCAGCCTGGCTGGCATGGGGCTGCACTATGAGACCCCCGGCAAGCCCGGGTTCACCGGCGTCAGCTTCCAGGACCGCGTCGAGCACTTCGGTTACAAGGGGTATGCCAACGAGAATGCAGGGGTCTCCGGCTCGATCGTCTGGTCAACCGACTGGTTCATCGCCACAGTCGGTCATCGCCTGACGCTGCTGGACCCGCGTTATGTCCACGTCGGGCTAGCAGCAATCAACGAGGGTAAGATCAAATTCGAGATCATCGACCTCGGCGCGCCCACCTGGGCCTATGAAACAACGCCAGAATGGACCGCCTGGCCGCCAGATGGCGCGACCGGCGTCGGACTCTCCTTCTCCGGTGAGGCCCCCGACCCCTTCCCGGACGCCGATTACCCGGTTGGCTACCCGATTACCCTCAAGTACTTCGGCCCCGGCGACCTGACGCTGACGGATTGGTCGATATCCGCCGGAGGCGTAGCTATCGACTCGTTTGCCGAGATCGGCTCCGGCTGGTTGACGCGCAAGACTGTCCAACTCTGCGCAGCCGACCCACTGGAGCGGGATACCGTGTACGAGGTCTGGATCAGCGGCACGGCCAACGGCGAACCGTTCGAGCGCTCCTGGAGCTTCCGCACCACCACAGGGAACGATGAGCTCGCGCTCAACGGCCAGCGGCCAATCGCGCCGATTATCGTGCCGCAGGAACATCTCCCGGAAGGGATCAAGGCAACCGAGCCGGTTGTCCAGCAGCTCTGGTGGAACAGCGATGGCCCGGTGGCAACCGGAGACATCGTGCGCAGCTGGCTGTGGGGGCCGGATGTTTGGCTGGGCATCCGCGAGCCTTCCGCCGAATCCCCGGATGGGACACGGCAGGTCTACTACCTGGACAAGGCGCGCATTGAGGTCAACCCTGCGGCGGATGGCTTCAGCCACCCGACCGTCACCGCCGGCCTGCTCGTGCGCGACATGATCGCCGGGCAGGTGCAGGTGGGTATCGACGACTTCATCGAGACGGAACCTGCCGTCGTGCAACTGGCTGGCGATGACCTGAAGGTGAACCCGGACGCACCGACCTACGCCAGCCTGCATGAAATCGCGTCGATCGAACCCGGCCGCTCGGTCAGAGCACGGCATGGGGCCGCGATTATCGAGGTGCTCACCGCCGAGGGGGCAATCTATACCGACCCAGCGTTAGCAGGGTACGCGACATACGGCTCGTACGAGCCAACCCTCGGTCACAACATCGCCGCCGTCTTCGACAACTACTTCACAACCCTGCCGGTCGCTTGGCAGACCAGCGTCGGCCTGCCACTCACCGAGCCGTACTGGGTTCGCACCAACCTGGAAGGGGACCCGACCTGGGTATTAGTGCAGGCCTTCGAGCGCCGCGTGCTGACCTTCACCCCGGACAACGACCCCGCCTGGCGCGTCGAAATGGGCAACATTGGCCGCCACTACTACACCTGGCGGTATAACGCAGAGCCGCCTTCCGACCCCAGCGCCTGGATACCATAGGAGCGTCCTGACAGCGCAATGATGGCAGCACCGGGGTGAGGTCGCGACAACCGGGGACCACTACCGGAGCACAGCGCACTCACCGTCGCGCCGCCGCTTCACAACTGCACGCGCCGGACCATCATCGTCCGCGCTGATGATCCGCGCCCGGTTGCCCCGCATGATTGTCCGACGCGACATGCTGATAGATCGTCTCCCAGTCGTGTCGTGCCATTGAGGGATCGTCGCCTGTGCTGCGTTCACCGTATCGCACGTGCAGGTAGCGGGTAGTGAGGTCATCGAGCGGGGCGCCGACTTCAGGCCAGCGTTCTGTCAGGTCCGCCAGATAGTCGATCGGCGTCTCGGCAGGTTCGCGTGGTTGCTCGTGCTGCTGCCCCAGCACGAGCAGGTAGCGATAGGCGCTTCGCACATCCTGTGGCGGCTGGCTGAAGTCGAGTGTCGTTGCTTGGCGATGGGCAGGGCGTCGCCGGCGCGGACGCAAGCTGCGCAGCTGTGCGGCGACGAGCTCGCGCGACCACAGGCTCTCTCGCTCCTCATCTGGCTCGATCTGCCGCTGGAGCAACCGGTAGCGTCGCAGGCCGTGTAGCACCAGCCAGAGTGCGACCAGAACCAGCACGACAATGACACCAATTTCCAGCGCGACCCGCACGGCTAGCGGGAGGCTGTTCTCGGCGCCCTGTTGCAGATCGGTCGGCGATGGAATGCCGGGCGAGGTCTCCACTGTCGAACTCGTATTACCGCCGTGGGCCACCAGCCGCACCAGCCAGATAATTGGGTAGATGATGAGGAAAAACGCATAGGCGATTGCAATCAGCACCCAGAACGCCACGGTCCCCAACGCGTCAGCGGCTGTGCCGAGCGGGCCGCCGACAATATCCCAAGTGTCGCGGATAACCAACGTCGCCAGCACAAGCGCGAGTGCGAACATCCCCAGGGACACCGTCAACGCAACTGCCAGCCAGCGCGCAGATTTCTGCCGGCTCTGGCTGAGCTGTCGATGCTGGGCCGCGCGGAGCTGCGCTGCAGCAGCAGCGACGAGCCCACAAATGAACGCAACCGGCAGTGCAGCCGCGGCCGAATGCTTCAACGTATCCGATGCCGGCGCGCTCACTGTTACCCCGACTATCGCAGCGAGTCCGATCATGAGCATGGCGCGCAAGGTCGTGCGCCGCACATGCTCGACCGAGAATGTGTCCGGGTTTGGCCCAAGCTGGTTGGCTCGCCACCAGACGACGACCCCAGCCACCACAAGCGCCACCGCCAAGCGGCGTCCAGAGATGAGATCGTCAACGAGCGCGAATGGCGCGCGGAACCAGACTCCTGACGCCACCGCATACCAGGCCAGCATCAGCGCGACCCAGACCACGACATCGAGCGCTCGCGCGGCGGCTTCGTCCCAACCTGCCGCTAGGAACGCCCGGGTTGTCCAGAAGAGAAGCAGGCCGACGACAAACACGCCGACACCAGAGAGGGAATGCTGGCCATCCTGACTTGCCAGCCGCAACCATGGGGCTATTGCTGCAGCCTCAACGGCGGCCAGCAGCAGCGAGAGGGTCAGCTCAAGCCAGCTCGAACGTATCCAGGTCCGCAACCGGAACCTCGCTACCGAGCGCGTAGACACGGAACCCATTCCTCTCGGGCAGATCAGGTCGCGTCCCGATCACGAGCAACGTGATCGAGTGCCCTCCGCGGTAGAGCCGCGCGAGCGTTTCCTCCAACGCTGGCGTCGGCAAGGATGTCACGACAACGAGGGTGAGTCCGGGCGGTAACACCCTGACCTCACGCTCGAGGAGCGCCTCGATCCGAAACCCGGAATAGGGCACGAGGAGAGCCAACGCTTCGAGCAGGCGTGCGAGCTGTCGGGGATGACGGCTGGGCCGGATGCGGACGAAACGCTCGCCACCCTCCATTGGTGCGTTGACATAGAGCCCGACCTGGCGCCGCTCTGCGAGTCCTCGCGCAGCCAATGAGGCGGCCGCGGATATCGCGAGTTCCAGGCGCTGCGGGTCAACTCCTTCCCAGAAATGCTCGAACGTGTTGACATCCAGGAAGATCGCGATTGTCGGGAGCGCCGTGCGTTCGTATTCACGCGATTGCAGCGACATCGTGCGGGCGCTGGCACGCCAGTGGATGCGTCGTGGTGCGTCACCTGCGACATACGGGCGCACGGACGCAGGTTGCAGCGGGTCTTCGAGCAGAAACCGCCGCGGCCGGGTGTCGCCGAACGGGTCTGCGGCGGGCAACCCAAGCGCCGGGAGCGAGAGGAGGCGCGGGTACACCAGCAACGCTGTGTCGTCGCTCATCTCCGTTTCCTGCTTGGCGAGCCCGAACACGTCCCCTGTCTTGATCAGCGCCGGCCCAAAGTGCAACGAACCACGCGCAGTGCAGCGGAACCGGTAACGTCGCCGTACCCGCTGGTACGATCCCAACGTGAACAGCGAGCGGAACACGACAACCCGCGGTTTTGTCGACGGTTCAACGGTGACGTCGAGGAAGGTGAGAGACTTCGGGAACTCATCGACAACTTCAAGCCAGGGCAACGGCAGCAGTTTGCGGTTCTCAAGCGTGAGCTCGAGGATCAGCTCATCACCGGGGAATGCCCTCGGCGCGGAGAGCGTGCGCCCATAGGTTACTCCGCGCAGCCCAAACCGCCGCCACAGTAGCGCAGCCAGCACGACGAGCAGGCAGAGCAGGCCGAGGAGGACGAGGACCGGCTGCTGGATCGCCAGAGCTACCAGCACCAGGAACACGGCCAGGATCAGAAGCTGGCGGGGGCGCGACCCCTCGTCATGGGCGGCAACCCATCCGGCATCATCCATCTGTGGCGCCTGCTCCTACCAGCGCGGGCACGTCCTCCACCGGTATCGCGATACCGGCGACGATCTCGCTGAGGATGCCTTGCGCGGTACGACCGCGCAGTTCGGCGCGAGCGGCTGGGATGAGACGATGCGCCAGCACCGACTGCGCCAGAGTGCGGACATCATCGGGGATGACGAAGTCGCGACCCGCTAGCAGTGCATTCGCCTGAGCAGCGCGCATCAGTGCCAGGGCCGCTCGAGGACTGGCGCCCAACTCTAGTTCATCATGCGCGCGGGTCGCCTGGATGATGTCGAGCAGGTAGTCGGCGACGGCGTCTCCGAAAAAGACGGTGCGCGTGCGCGTGATCAGTGCCGCCAGTTCGAGCGGCGAGGTTACCGCTCCCAGGTCAGCTATCGGGTCGTGCTGCTGGAAGCGCCGCAGGATAGCGCGCTCATCCTCGCGCTCCGGGTAGCCGATCGATGTGCTCAGAAAGAAGCGGTCCAGTTGCGCTTCGGGAAGTGGGTATGTCCCTTCAAGCTCGACTGGGTTCTGTGTTGCGATCACCAGGAACGGACGTGGCAACTGATGGCGCTCACGCTCGACGCTCACCTGGCGCTCTTCCATCGCCTCAAGGAGCGCCGCCTGGGTGCGAGGACCCGCGCGGTTGATCTCGTCCGCCAGCACGATGTTGGCGAACACCGGCCCCGGGTGAAAGACAAAGCTGCCACTGCGCTGATCGAATACGAGCGACCCGGTCACATCGCTTGGCAGCAGGTCCGGTGTGAACTGAATGCGTTGAAAGCTGCCGCCCAGCGTCAGCGCCAGGGTTCGCGCCAGCGTCGTCTTGCCAGTACCCGGCACATCGTCGAGCAGCACATGCCCCTCAGCGAGGAGCGCGACAAGCACGCGCTCGATCACCTCGCGTTTCCCGACGATCACGTGTTCGACCTGCTCGCGTATCCGCGTTATGACCGCCTGCGCAGTCGCCACCGACAATTCGCCCGGCGGCGCGCCGGGAGTTGATCCTGTTCTGTCCATGTATCGTCCCTCCTCACATCTGCTGTTGCCCGCACCGCACCCGTGCCGGCAGGCGTGGCTGCGTGACGGAACCATTGTCGGAACGGGGTAACCGGCCCGCCGAACACACGCCAATCGTGTCGCCGTGGGCGCAGCGACCAGCATCCGATATGCGCGGCATTGCGCGAGCTGTTCGCGCGTTCAGATGGGAGCTGCTACAGGCGCGATGGGCGGGGGTAGTAGACTCGGAAGGTTGGTGTGACGTTGCTTCCACGTAGCGCCTCCGGCCGGAGAGCGTAGAAGCTATCAGTCACGGTGACGGTTCGGCAGCAACTGCCCCGGTGAGCCTCATCACCGGTGTCGTTATGAGGGTAGCGCGTTCCGATGCCCGCTGCAAGGTGAAAGGTGATTTGATGGCAGGGCTATGTCAAAGTCGTCTGATGTTGTTGTCCAGAAGCGTTACGTCCGCGCGAACACGTTCTCGACAGTCATCCCGAGCGCCAGTCGAGGGATCTCCCTGCTCATCGCATGGAGATCCTTCGACTTCGCTCAGGATGACTCGAGGGTGGCTGGCTCGCGGGTGGTGTTCCCGTGCCCCCAGCAACGCTGAGCGACTTTGACATAGCCCTGTGATTTGATGGAGCTCTACCTTGGATGACACGCTCTTGAACGCCGACCAGCGGCGACGGCTGACCAGCGTGCTCAGTCACGTCGAGGACGTGCTCGTTATCACAGAACGGCTCTTGTGTATCGATGAACAACGCCGGCTGCGCCCGGTCGTGCTCCAGTTGGAACCCGACGCCGAGCAGACGTTGGAAACCGAACTGGAAGCGCTGCGCGCAGCGCTCGCCACCACGCAGGACCGGTTCAACCTCTCGCCAAACCCGCAGGACGGCCGCCGGCTGCTCCGCTCACAATTCACGCTGCTCTGGACAGGACTCGAAGACGCGCGCGCGGCGACTTTGCGGCGCTACGGCGCCGTGCACCCCGATCTCGCAGCCAGCCTTGACCCGCTCATTGACGAGCTTCTCATCCACATCGAGCGGGTGCTGACGCTGCTCAAACCCTCAGGCCCGTCAGCTGAGTCGGAATGACGCTCGGGACGCCGTCCCTCACGCAGTCGGAATGACGCTCGGGACGCCGTCCCTCACGCAGTGGTCCCCCTCGACGCTGCCGATATCAGCGAGGCGCAACTCCAACCAGTCTGGTGTTCCAACCACAGTCCACTGTCAGGGTATGGTAGCTCGTTTCACCAGAGAAGAGCGCTCCAGACAAGGACGAACGCACCACTGATCACTCGTCACTGGTTACTGATCACTCCACTAGAGCCATCCGCCAGGACGCGTGTGGTGTCGATGACACGGGGCCGGGAGGAGGCTACGCAACCTCCCCTTGGCGGCTGGCGCGGCGGCAACACGCCATAACGACAACGTCCTGTTCCCGATCAACCTGAGCCAGGCGCGACGGAGCCGCTAGGCGTCCACGACAATCTGCAGGTCGTCCGGGGTAGGCCCTTCAACCGGCACGTCGATGGCGCCGGAGTCCGGTTTGTCTGCCACCTGCGGAACGAGCTCGACAACATCGTTCGACATCAGCGCGATTTCGAGCACTTGGTCCATGCTCTCGACCCAGTGGAACTCCATCTCGCGCATGATCGCATCGGGGATCTTGACGCTATCCTGCTTGTTATCAGCCGGAGCGATCAGCCGCCGGATGCCGGCCCGGTGTGCGGCGAGGGTCTTATCCTTCAACCCGCCAATCGGCATCACCCGCCCGCGCAGGGTGATCTCGCCGGTCATCGCGATGTCGTTGCGCACCGGCCGCTGGGTGATCGCGGAAATCAGCGCCAGCGCCATTGTGATCCCAGCCGACGGCCCATCTTTCGGGGCCGCCGCTTCCGGCAGGTGGATGTGCAGGTCGAGCTTCTCCTGAAAGTCCTTAGGGATTCGCAACTGCTCAGCGCGTGAGCGCGCATACGAAAGGGCAGCACGCGCCGACTCCTGCATGACATCTCCGGCGCGTCCCGTGATCGTCAGCGTGCCGCGGCCGGGCATGATCGCTACCTCGACCGGGATCAGCTCGCCGCCAACTTCGGTCGTCCCGAGCCCGATGGCGACGCCGACTTGCGCCTCACCGAGCTGGTGTTCGAAGCCGAAGCGGCGTGGCCCAAGGTACTCCTCCAGGCGCGCGTCGGTGAGCCGCACCTTGCCAGACTTCCCCTTGCCGCGCACGACATCCTTGGCGACTTTGCGGCAAAGCGTGGCGAGCTGGCGTTCCAGCGAGCGCACGCCCGCTTCGCGTGTGTACTCGCGCACGATCCTGCGCCAGAGCTTGTCCGATACCTCCAGCGCCTTGGCGTCCAGCCCGTGGGCCGCGAGCTGCTTCGGCAACAGGTGCCGCCGGCCAATGCCGACCTTCTCCTCCTCGGTGTACCCGCTGATTTCGATGATCTCCATGCGGTCGCGCAGCGGGCGGGGGATGTTGCCGAGGTAGTTGGCGGTGGTGATGAACAGCACCTTCGACAAGTCGAACGGCATGTCGAGGAAATGGTCGGTGAACTCTCGGTTCTGCTCCGGGTCAAGCACTTCCAGCATTGCCGAGG
>QEUZ01000216.1 GCA_003577355.1 Chloroflexota bacterium
CCGATCGGCGATGTCTGGTTCCAGGAATGGTGGGTGCCGGATATCGCCGAACGCTTCAGCGTCTGCTCGCTGGAGCGTGGCCGGGAGGTGCTGAAGGAGCATGGGGTCGACCTCACCTGGAGCGACTTGCGCGGCTACCTCGCGGCGGTCGACGCGGCGCGGCCAAGCACGAACTACCTCAACTTTGTCGGGCAAGTCGCGCTGCGTTTGGCAGCCTACGGCGATTACGGCCGCCGGCCGAAGGCTGCGGAGTTCCGCGCCATGAAGCGCATGTTGCGCGAGTCGATGCGGGCCGGCTCGTTCGGCGTCTCCACCGAATCGGGCAGCCACAAAGGTATGGATTTCGATGTCGACGAACTGGTCGAGCTTTGCCGGGTGGCGCACG
Source organism: Chloroflexota bacterium (assembly GCA_003577355.1). GTDB lineage: Bacteria > Chloroflexota > Chloroflexia > Thermomicrobiales > CFX8 > CFX8. The sequence continues at coordinate 386 of QEUZ01000216.1, forward strand.
AGTACGGCGGGGTCTATTCCAACCACATGCGCGATTACGGCAAGAATGTCGTTGCCTCGACACAGGAGGCGCTCTACATCTCGGAAGCCTCCGGCATCCCGTCGATCATCTCGCATATCGGCGTCGAGGGCCGGCAGTATGGTGTGCCAGCCGAGGCGCTGCTGGGGCTGATCGATGCCGCGCGCGAGCGGGGCATCCAGGTTACCGCCGACATCATGCCCTACGGCTACGCCGAGTCGCTGACCTTCTCCGCCCGTGCATCCGACCTGCTGCCGGAATGGGCCACCGAGGGCGGGCCAGACGCCTTCCCGGTGCGCATGGAAGACCCGCTCCTGCGCCAGCAGCTGAAGGACGAGCTGCGAGAGGGCAAATCCTCTCGGTTCTACGTCTCGCCAACCGCCAAGCCGGGCGAGGCGTACCACAAAGGCCCGCTGGGTAACCCTGGCTGGGAGGACCGGCTTGAGATCGTGGCGTGCGCCGGCTCGGACTATGCCGGCCGAAGGGTCGGCCAGATCGCCCGCGAAACCGGCCTCGACACCTTCGAGGTTCTGATCCGCGCGCTGGAAACTGACTTCGACACGATCAAGCTCTTCCACACCACCTGGGACGAAGCGGATTTGAAGGCGATGCTGACCCACCCGTGGGTCGCCTTCGGCGGCGACGGCGCGCAGACCCGTGCCATGCCGCGCCGGCCAGGGGTCCCGAACCCGACCCAGTACGGGGTCTTCCCGATGATCCTGGGCCGCTACGTGCGCCAGAAAGGCTGGCTGCGCTGGGAAGACGCCATCCGCAAGATGACGTCGCTGCCCTGCACCGCAATGGGTATCTATGACCGCGGCGTCATCCGCCCCGGCGCCTGGGCCGATATCACCATCTTCGACCCCGACCGTATCATCGACTGCCCCAGCTACCTGGAGTACCCCAAGACCTACGCTTCCGGTATCGAGCACGTCATCGTCAACGGTGTCCTGACGGTCGAAAATGGCGTCCAGACCGGCGAGCGGGCGGGGCGGGCGCTGCGTCACTGACGGAACGCTCACAGCACTCGCCGCAGTGGATGAAACACAACATAATGCCCTGCCGCTACGGACAGGCTACTGACCTGCTGACGCCACAGCCCATCAGACATCGGCGACCGGCGCCACACCGATGCTATTCTGTTCCTGGTTGGCAGTGCTGGGCCAACCCGACGGGGAGCATGCAGGCATGCGCACGGTGATCACGGCCGAGCATTTGCACAAGGAATACGGGTCGACCGTTGCCGTCGCTGACGTGTCGCTCGAGGTCTACGAGGACGAGATCTTCGGGATCATCGGGCCGAACGGAGCTGGCAAGACGACGACCGTCGAATGCCTGCAAGGGTTGCGGACACCCGACAGCGGCAGGATGCGGGTGCTTGGCTTCGACCCAGTTACGCAATCCGGAGAGCTGCGCAAACAGATCGGCTCACAACTTCAGCAATCGGCCTTGCCAGACCGCATTCGCGTGCGCGAGGCGCTCGACCTCTTCGCGGCGTTCACAACGCACCCGATCGACAGCGCGACGCTGATCGAACAGTGGGGCCTCGCAGGACGGCGCAACGCAGCCTTCGGCGACCTCTCCGGCGGGCAGAAGCAGCGGCTCTTCATCGCGCTGGCATTCGTCAACGACCCGCAGCTCGTCTTCCTTGATGAACTGACCCAGGGACTCGATCCACAGGCGCGCCGGGCAACCTGGGGACTGATCCGCGAGATCCGCGACCGCGGCAAGACGGTGGTGCTGGTGACGCACCTTATGGAAGAGGCCGAGGCGCTCTGCGACCGCGTCGCCATTATCGACCGCGGGCGGGTTGTCGCGCTGGATACGCCGCAGGGGCTGATTGCCGGGCTGGATGTCCCTGTCACGGTACATTTCTCGCTCGCCGAGCAGGAGCTGCCGGACCTGAGCGCGGTCGCTGGGGTGCAGCGCGTAGGGCGTTCAGGCAACCGGGTGGAAGTCCAGGGCACAGGGCCAGTGCTGGCGCTGGTGGCGGCGGAGCTGGTCGCGCACGGCATCGCACCTGCCGACCTGCGCGTCGAGCGGCCAACGCTGGAGGACGCGTTCATTGCCCTCACCAGCAGGTCGAAGCGGGAGTAGCCGCATGCGTGGGTTCCTGGCGCTGGCCTGGGTAGAACTGAAGCTCTTTCTGCGGGATGCGTTCGCCACCGTCTTCGCCCTGGCGTTCCCGCTCATCACGCTCCTGCTCCTGGCGGCCGTGTTTGGGGAATCGGACCCGCAGGAGCAGGTCGATGGCCAGTTCATCTTCCGCGGCGCACATGGAGACGACTACTATGTCGCCGCATCGGTGGCGCTCGCCATCGCGGCGGTTGGGCTGCTGGCGTTGCCGGTGCATCTGGCCAGCTACCGTGGTGAGGGAGTGCTGCGGCGGTTTCGCGCCTCGTCGGTTCCGACCTGGGCGCTGTTCGGAGCGCAGTTCGTCGTCGGTCTCAGCGTTGCCGCGTTCAGCAGTCTGCTGATGACGACGATCGCTTGGGTCATCTACGGCACGAGCTGGCCCGCGGCGCCGCTGGGAGTCGCCGTCGCGTTTCTGCTGGCTATGCTCTGCTTCACGTCACTCGGCTTTCTCCTGGGCGCGTTGCTCCCGACGGCGCGCGCAGCCCAGGGGATCGGCCTGCTCCTGTTCTTCACAACCTACATGCTGGCCGGCACCGGGCCACCCCGGGCGGTCCTGCCGTCCGGCGTGCGCGATATCAGCGGCATCCAGCCGTTGGCGCGCGTGTTGATCGCCATCCAGGACCCCTGGTTCGGGTTCGGTTGGAACTGGCAGGAGCTCGGGTTGTTGGCATGCATCACGATCGCCGCGCTGGCGCCAGCGGCGCTGCTGTTCCGCTGGGACTAAGACGCGTGTACCGGCTCAGGCGTCCTGCGATCCTCCTCCGGGGCAGACGCCGCCGGCGTCGTCTCTACAGCTCTGCGCCCCAATACAGTGGTTCAGCCTGCAGCCCTCCACCGGTTCTGGGCACTCGTCGCAGGTGCGCACACAACGCTGGTAGCCCGGAGTCCCCACCGGTCGGCAGGTGTAGTCGCACCGGGTGCACGGCGCGGGTCGACACAACCCGGCCTCGCAGATTTCACCGGCGCCGCAGCACGCGTCGCCACACAATGCGCTCGGGTCGCAGTGGCACGGCCCTAGCCCTCTGGCTCCCAGGCTCGTGCAGCGCCCACGCTCCGGGCCGGGCGAGTAGAGCTGCTTGCACAGGTGGGCACAACTACTCTTGCCGCCAGCCATGGCACGTGCCGGCACAACCGCAGCGAGCGCGCCGGCAGCGAGCCCTTTCAGGAGCCTGCGCCGCGATGGCTTTGCGGCCAGGAAGCGGGTGAGGGAATCGAACCGTCGATCGTCCATGTTCCGTATCCCTTCGTGGATGCATGGCGCCGGTAGCGCCGTGACGGAATGCTGGCGGAACACCTGGCCCGATGGGGGAACACGCGCCGGTTTCGGAGTTCGGCGCGCTCGCCGCGCCGTCGCCCAACACGCTCTACATGCCGGAAGTCGACCACGCAAGCGCTATATGTCTGCCTTGCTGGCAGCATAGGTGGTGCGACCATGCGTGTCAATAGTTACGCATATCAGAGTGATCGATGAAAACGATTACGCACCAACAATGACGGCCGTGGCGCTATCCGCGTACGATTCCGGGTCGGGCCGTGCCGCTCACCGCCGCCGACCCAACGGCATACGGGTCTGGCTGGAGTCTCGTGCGCCAGCAAGCCGCGGGCGTTGGGGGTGTCCTCGATGAACGCCTCATTCTGTCTTCGATGCCATCCTTTGTCGTGCTCCACAGGGCTGGTGCCACTGTACGGACATCGTCATGGTTGGAGCCGACGTCTGGGCCAACAGGAGTCGGGTAGAGACGATGCAAGGTCTGCCGTGCCTGGTCGGTCGTAAACCGCCAGTTGACCGTGGCTTGGCGTGCGTCGCGCGCCTGTGCCCAGGCGGCCACCTCATGTTGGACGACATCGATTGTCCCCAGCCGCCGACCCTTCAGACACTGTTGAGCCAAGACACTCCATTCGATCTCGATCATATTCAGCCAACTGCCATGCGCTGGGGTGAAATGCAGGTGCACGTCGCGGGCGATGGCGCGTGCCTGCGCGGCCGGGTAGGCCTCGTACACGGCTGCCGCGGTATGGGCGTTGAGGTTGTCCAGCACCAGGCGGAGCGTCTCTACTGCTGGGAAGTGTACCGTCACCAGCTCGTGCAGGAAATGGGCGAAGTCCTGGGCGGTGCGTCGTGACGTGACCGTCAAGGTCCGCCTCTCCCCGTACGCTGTCCATGCCCGACAACGCCTGGAGTTGCGCACGTACGCGGCCTTCTCGCCGATGCGCCCCTGATCTGCAGTTCTGGAACGGCAAGCAGACCCGCGTACGTACGCACTGATGTCTCCCTTGACAGCGATTAGGCTTTTGAGATGCAGCGTGTTGATGAGCCCTACATGGGCGGGACCGGAGATGAGGTCACCGGCCCACCACGAGCGCCGAGCGTGGCCACTCGCGGCTGTAACGCAATTGACACACCACGCGCAAAAGTTTGTCGCGGATGTAGTGTGGTAATTGCAATCATGCATCCTGCACGGGTGTACCCGTGACGGCACAACTAACGGCCACGTATCGAAAGGAGATGGACGCGATGAGCATCATGACGTGGTCTCCGCTGCGTGAAGTCGAGACGTTACGCGCACGCGTCGACGAGCTGCTCTCTGAGATGACGAATTTCCCGCGGCTGTTTGCAGAACCGTTTAGCATTCCACTCGATGTCAAGGAGACCGACGACGAACTCGTCATCAAGGCGTCGGTTCCAGGTATCCGCCCGGAGGACATCGATGTCGAGATCAGCGGCGACGTGCTGACAATCCGTGGCGAGACCAAGGAGGAGCGAGAAGAGAAGAAAGGCACGTGGCACCTTTCCGAGCGTCGCGTCGGGAATGTGTACCGGTCGATCCGGCTTCCGGTTTCAGTCGCAGGGGATAAGGCACAGGCAGCCTTTGGAGAAGGTGTCCTTACGATAACGCTGCCGAAGGCCGAGCCGACGCCGAAGCACCACATCAAGGTCGAATCTGCGTAACCCGATCGGGCCAGATGTCACCCCTATCCTGCGGTGTCCATCGCCCTCGGCTGTGAACCGTCGAGGACATTGCCCCCTCGTGAAGAAAGGACACTCGACCATGGCAATTGCATCGAAGACTGATGTGGAGATTCAGCAGGACGTACTCGACGAACTGAGCTGGGACCCTGAGGTGGAGGTCACCGATATTGGGGTCCTGGTCGACGATGGTGTTGTGACTCTGACGGGTATCGTCGGTCAGTATGCGACCAAGCTGGCAGCGGAACGGGCGGCCTTCCGCGTTGATGGCGTCCGTGCCGTCGCCAACGACATCACGGTCCGCCCCTCCTGGAAGGATGAACGCACCGACACCGATATTGCCAAGGCTGTCGCCAACGCCTTCGAGTTGAACTTCAGCATTCCGCACGAGAAGATCGACATCCGGGTCGCCAACCGATGGGTAACCTTGTCCGGTGAGGTTGACTGGCAGTACCAGCGCAAGGCAGCCCAGGACGCCGCGAGCCGCATCAACGGGGTCTTGGGCGTTACGAACAACATCACCGTCAAGCATCGCGTCGTCTCGGCAGCAGATATCAAGGCAGGCATCGAGCGCGCGCTTGTCCGCAGCGCGGAAGTTGATGCTGACCGTATCACCGTTTCTGTGGACGGCGGCCACGTGACGTTGAAGGGTCGGGTCCGCTCCTGGGCGGAACGTGAAGAAGCGGAGCGAGCTGCCTGGAAAGCAGAGGGCGTTACGGCAGTCACGAACAAGATCGAGATTCGGATGGACTGAGGCGACATGCCTCATGTCTACGATCGTTGACGCAACGGTTGGATTGCGGCTCCTCGCAATCCAACCGTTTTTGGCGCGCAAGTACCGGTCCGTCGCCCCGCAGCGAGCCGAAACAACCCCACAAGGTACAGAGAACGACGCCTCCCACGGCGACGAGAGCAGGGACTGGGAGAATGGGCGCTCCCCGGCTCACAGCGCCCGCGCCCAGCGGGGCCACTCGCTGGTACGCACGAAGCCGCTGCGCTCGTAGAGGACTAGCGCCCGCTCGTTCTCTGCTTCAACCCCCAGGTGGATCGGGCCGGTGGCGACCCCGCGTAACTGCTGGACGCCCCAGCGCAGCAGTTGCAGGCCAAGCCCCTGGCCACGCCACTCCGGCCGCAGGCCGAGCAAGGCAATCGTTGGAACAATGCCCTGTTCCCCTGGCGGCGTCACCGTGCGGCAGAATCCGATCAGTCGATCCGGTTCACGACGAAGCGCCAGCACCAGCGTACCCTCCGGTCCACGCCCCGGCAGGGTATGGGCATGGCGCACCTGTTCCAGCGTTACCGCCAGCGGCGCAGCGTGATCGGCGAAGGCTGCGTTGACGAGTGCCACGTAGCAGTCGGTGACGTTCTCCCCCAGGGGCAATGGCAGGATGTCGGTGGGGAAGCTCGGCGGTGGAACCGGAACGGCCGCCGGCAGTTCCATTTCCCAGTAGCTGGAGCGGTAGTAGAAGCCGAGCCGTTCCAGAAACGCAATCGCGGCCGCACTGCCGCGCGGCGGCGCCAGCAGCTGTTCCCGTTCCCCACGCTCCCGCGACCATTCGGCGCCAGCGGCAACCAGCGCAGTGCCGATGCCCCGGCGGCGAAAAGCTCCGCGCACCACCAGCAACGGATGGTGGGGCTGGTACACCCCCAACACCTGCCCGTGCTCCAGAAAGAGCAACGTGCCGTGCGGGTCGCCGGGCAGGCGTTCGACCACCCCGCGCAGATCGGAGTGGGTGTCGCCGGGCAAGTCGCCGGCTGCGCGCGCATCCAGCAGCAGGGCCGCGATCTGCTCGTCATCTCCGTGCTGATAGGTATGGATCATCAGCAGTTCCTGCCATCGCGTGGGCGCAAACTCGCGCTATGATCTGCCGTCGTTCACAGGCAGGGAGGGGTGGCTGGTGATGCACGAGTACAGTTTCGCCGAAATCCGGCACTTTCACGATATCTTCTCACTCTACCAGTGGGACCGCAGTGGAGAGCGTACCCGTTACGCCTTCCGG
>QEUZ01000217.1 GCA_003577355.1 Chloroflexota bacterium
CAAATCCGCTCCACCTGCGAGAACCGCTTGTCGCGCGCAGCATAGACGGTGCTCATCCCACCGCGACCACACACGCGCTGGATCTCGTAGCGGTTTTCTAGCACCGTACCAACAGGCAACGCACGATGACCGCGCCGTCCGGCAGGCTGTTCCGCAGGTTTCCGCTCGCCAGGCGCTGGGTCCACCACCGATCTGTGCATAGCGTCCGTTTCACGTTGTCATGTGTCGTGTTGTCGGTGCGCCTCGCAGCCGCAGCGATCGCCCACCATCACCTTACGGAGTGAGCCGGATTGTCTCAACCGGAAGAAAGTCCCGGATTCACGTTCACCTGCGAGCGCGACCGGCGGTTGTATACTCTGCTGCGCGGTCGAAGCGGCCGCGCTTGCATCGCGAGGGCACGACATGGCCAACAGTATCCGGAGCGACTTGGCGACCGGGGGAGCAGTCACGGACCAGACACCACACCAACCAACGATCGAGGATACAGACCCGTTGCTACCGGTCGTGAAGAAGGCGCCGGCAGCGCCTGTAGGTTCCCGCAGTGCAGTTTGGGAAATTGTCGAAACGTTGCTCCTGGCACTGCTGATCTTCGTCGGCGTGCGGTCGGTCATGCTGAATTTCCGCGTCGATGGGTTGTCGATGGAGCCAAGCCTGGATTCAGGACAAATGCTCCTGGTAAACCGGCAGATCTACTTCCATTTCGATCTGAACCGCATCATCAACATCTTGCCGTTTGTCGAGCGCGAAGGCCAGAACATCGTCTATCCGTTCCACCCACCCCAGCGTGGGGATATCGTGGTGTTGCACCCTCCGGTCGATCAGGGCAAACCGTATATCAAGCGGGTGATCGGACTGCCGGGCGAGCGGTTATCGATCCACGATGGCGCGGTGTACATCAATGGGGAGCGGTTGGACGAACCGTACCTGAACAACATCGCTACATCCTGGCCAGGGACACTGGCCAACGAAGAGATCGTCGTCCCCGAGGACAGTGTGTTCGTCATGGGTGACAACCGCAACAACTCGACCGACTCCCGCGTGTTCGGCCCGGTGCGCATCGACGAGATCATTGGAAAAGCCTGGATTTCGTACTGGCCATCGCAGCATATTGATATCATCACGACACCAACCTACCCAGACTGAGCGCAACCATCAGCCGCTGGCGTCTGTCGAAGAATGACCACTGGTCGTACAATGCATATAGTCGCCAGCAGGTAGCAATGGTCGCTCCGGCCGCTTCACGAGGTACGCCTCGTCCGCGCCCGAAAGGTAATCTGGCATGATCGAAACAGTTGTCGAGAGCATTCGTGTGAGCCTCGTTACGCAGGCGAGGGTCGTGATCCTGAAAGAAGTGGCGGGCGACCGGCACCTTCCGATCTGGATTGGTGCGTTCGAAGCCGAAGCGATTGCGATGGAACTGCAAGGGATCCCTGCCAGCCGGCCATTGCCATACGACCTGCTCCGCAGTGTCATCGGCGAGCTCGGCGGAGAGTTGCGTCGCATCGTCGTGACCGATCTCACACAAGACGTGTTCTTTGCCCGGATCGTCATCGACCGCGCTGGTATTGCGGTTGAAATCGATTCGCGGCCGTCAGACGCGATCGCGCTTGCAGTGCGCGCGAAAGTGCCGATCCTTGTCGACGAAAGTGTGATGGACCGCGCGGGTGTTCGGCTGGAGGATGAATCGGACGATCGGGAGCCGAGCGAATCCACGAGCCGCGAAGGTGAGACGATTGAGGAACCTTCAGCATTCCGCGATTTCATCAACTCGCTCAACCTTGACGACTTTGGTTCGCGCTCGGATAGCTAGGGCGTCGTTGCCCTCCTCGACCGAGTATCTGCTCCGGCGTGCCGCGATGTGGCGCACGCAACGCATACGCGGCTGGTTGCTCCATGCTCCGTCGCATTGGACGCTCCAGCGAGAGGAATAGTTCGAGGTGGCAGATCGTTCTCTTGAACAGGTAAACGACCCGTGTGTGGGAGCAGAGGGGCTCACTGAGCAATCGCGGTCGCAATTGGAACAGGACGCAATCGCGCACATCGATGCTCTGTACCGCACCGCGTTGCGGATGACGCGTAGTTCTAGTGACGCCGAAGATCTCGTCCAGGAAACCTACCTGCGAGCTTTCCGTTCGTTGCATCAGTTCGCCGAAGGGACGAACCTGCGCGCTTGGCTCTTCCGAATCATGACGAACACATATATCAACGACTACCGTAAGCGCCAGCGACGTCCGACGAACACATCGCTCGACGACATCGAGGATTTCTATTTGTACGATCACCTCGTGGATTCCGTTGTGCAGCCTCAGAGTGACAACCCAGAAGAAGAGGTGCTCGAACGGCTGACGACGGCCAACATCACCGATGCTATAGACGAACTGCCTGAGGAGTTCCGCCAGGTCGTCACGCTGGCGGATGTCGAGGGGTTCTCGTACCGTGAGATTGCGGATGTGTTGCAGATCCCAGTTGGCACGGTAATGTCGCGCCTGTTCCGTGCGCGTCGCCGGTTGCGCAAAGTGCTGTACGACGTCGCGATCGAGTCTGGATATATCAGGGAAATGGCGTCCGATGGCCAATTGTGACGAAACAATCGCCAAGCTCTACGAGTATCTCGATCGCGAACTGAGTCCGGCAGAACGACGCGAAGTCGAGGGGCACCTCGCGCTCTGCCCGCCCTGTCGCGAGCACTTCCGCTTCGAGTACAACGTCCTGTCGCTCATTGGCAAGCGGTGTCGTGAAACCGCCGCCCCACCGGAACTCGTTGCCCGCGTTCGCAAGATGTGCGAGCGCGCACCTTCCGATCCCTGAGCACCGCCTCCGGCTAACATCAACCAGCAGAGCGACACGCGCCCGCTGTCGCATGGACTTTGCGGTGCTCACCACCAGGCATCTCGCGCTAGGGCTGGATATCCTCCCTGAAGCGCGCGATCTCGAAGGCGAATGTGGGGCATCGCAGGTTGTGGAGGTCGATCAACGCGTTGATCGCTTTCGCCCGCCGTCGATATTCGCTGCCGGCGTCCCGGCTGAGGATATGGTCCCGGTCGCCGTAGCGCTGGATTGCCGCACGCCACGCTGCCAGCGATTCCAGCACACTGTCGCGCTGCGCTGCAATCTGCTTGCGCAACTCGAGCCACTCCGGAAGAAACCCATTGCTCTTGAGAATATGAAAGGCCATCCAGTTCTCGCCGGAGGAATCCTCCAAGGCGTCGAATGGTTTCCCGGCGCCGCGAAGGTTGTCAAACACTCCTGCGTCGATCGCGTCACGGATCTTGTCCTCGACCAGGCGTCCGAAATCCATCTCCTGTTGGCGTCCTTTCGGCCCGTTGCTATACTCGCCTGAGTATAAGTGAAATCTGTCACAGGATCGCCGCACATGGCGTCCGCAGGCCGCAGATCTGCGCAAGACCTCCGGCAGGGGCGGACTGGAAAGGCCAGCGGGTGGCCCAGGACGTACAGCTCAGCGACGCGGACCTGGAAAAGGTTCGGGCGCTTCTCAACGCAAATTACAACCCTCAAGACCATCAGGAAGCCCAGGAACTGATCCTCGGCGCGCTCCAGGAAGTCCAACATCTCTTTGGCTGGGTTCCGTTTGAGGCCGCGCGGCTTATTGCCGAGCACCTTGGCGTCTCCGAGAACCTCATCTATGGCCTGCTGACGTTCTACGCCGACTTTCGCACCGAACCTCCCGGCAACCATTTCATGCTGCTCTGCCACGGCACAGCCTGTTACGTGGGCGGTAGCCAGCGACTGATCGATACCCTGCGTGACCGCTACGGGATCGGCGCAGATGAGACGACCGCGGACGGTGAACTGACTGTGCAGATCGTCAACGGCTGCCTCGGCGTATGCGATTGCGCGCCGCTGATCCACCTCGATCATGTCTATCACGGGAACTTGACAGTCGAGTCGTTCGTTGAGGCGATCGAAAACGCCAAGCGCAACGGGCCAGCGAGGAGAGACCATGCGGCTCACTAACCGACGCGAATTCGAACAGCTTGCCGAATCGGCACGGGAGAAGTTCGCCGCCCTCGGGACGGGCGGGCGCTGGTCAATCAGCGTTGGGATGAGTGAGTGCTCCTTCGCCAAGGGAGCGCGTGAGACGTGGGACCATTTCCGCCTGCAACTTGAGCGCGCGGGTATTCAACATGACCTGCGGCAAGTTGGCTGCGGAGGCTGGTGTTGGGCGGAGCCGTACGTTATTGTCTCCGGCCCGAGCCACCCGGCCGTCCTGTACGGCAACATCACGGCCGACCAGGTCCCTGATATCGTGCGTGCGATTGAACAAGGCGCCATTTCCCGCGAGCATGCGGTCGGCATATTTGGAGACGCTGATTACGACGGCATCCCCTCGATCCATAGCGACCCATTTTTCGCTCGGCAGCACCGCGTCCTGCTCGCCGATGCCGGGGTCATCGACCCAACCTCGATCGAAGAGTACATCGCAAATGGCGGGTACAGTGCCTGGATCAAGGCGCTGTTCGAGATGACCCCCGAACAGCTCATCGACGAAGTGAAGACCTCCAATATCCGTGGGCGCGGCGGCGCGGGCTTTCCGGCCGGCATCAAATGGGAAAGCGGCCGCCAGGCGCGGGCGACCCCCAAGTATGTTGCCTGTAATTCTCACGAAGGCGAGCCGAACGTCTACAAGGACCGCCGCCTCATCGAAAGTAGTCCACACATGGTCCTGGAAGGGATCATGATCGCCTGTGTCGCCGTGGGTTCCCAGCGCGGGTACAACTACATCGGCGGCGAGCATATGCTCGCGGTCGCGCGGTTCAAGCACGCCGTCCAGCAAGCCTACGAATACGGGCTGTTGGGCGAGAACATCCTGGGGAGCGGTATCACCTGTCACATTCGCACGCGCACGGGCGGTGGCGCCTACATCTGTGGCGAAGGCTCGGCGCTGATGTATTCGGTGATGGGCGAACGCGGACAACCGCGGACCAAGCCGCCGCGCAGCGTCGAAGAAGGACTTTGGCGCAGGCCGACGGTGCTGAACAACACTGAGACCCTTGCCGCCGTACCGGCGATCATCCGCAACGGCGGCGCCTGGTACGCTGGCCTCGGCGTTCCCAAGAGCACCGGCACGAAGCTCATTACGTTCCAAGGGCCATTGAAGCGCCTCGGTGTGGTTGAAGTCGAGATGGGCATCTCGCTGCGCGACCTGATTTTCGACGTCTACGGCGGCATGGCAGAAGGGCGCACCTTCAAGGGAGTCCAGACTGGCGGCGTTTCGGCAGGGGCATTGGTCGAGAGCCAGTTAGACGTGCCGGTCGATTTCGATTCGTTGACACCGCTCGGCGGCATGCTTGGCTCTGGCGGATTCGTCGTGTTCGACGAACGCGTCTGTGCGGTCGAGTTCGCGCGCTACCTGATGGCGTTCAACCGCTACGAATCGTGCAGCAAGTGCACCCCGTGTCGTCTTGGCAACCCCGCGCTGGTGGAGATCGTCGACCGCATTCGCCTTGGCCGAGCAAGCATGAGTGACCTGAAGCTGATCGAGCGCACCAGCAAGCATGTCATCGAGCTGTCGCTGTGCGGCCTCGGCCAGGTGGCGCCGATGCCATTGCTCGGGATGATGCAGGCGTTCCCGGAAGAGTTTGCGGAACACATCGAACGCCACCACTGTCGAGCAGGGGTCTGCCCTGTCGGGCAACAGGTGCTCGAACCCGTCGCTGCAGACTGACGCGCTCGATCATCCGCAAGATTCGTATCCACAACGGCCGCCGCGATCGTTGCAGCGGCCGTTGTCATCGCGGGCTACGTCAGAGCCAGCGTCTGGCCGATTCCACGCGCCTGCGCGCGCTCCACTGCTGCACCGGCGACGATCATGTCCTGGATCGCGTTTCCGACAGACTTGAAGAACGTCACCTGCGCCGCGTCCTGCCGGCCCGGAGCGGCTCCAGTCACGACGTGTCCGAGTTCGACGCGCACGCGTTCCGGCGAAAGGGCACCGCGCGCAATCGCCTGGATCAGGTCACCCGCTTCATGCATCGCTGCCTCGACGGCATCGACGACGATCGCCGCGCGCGCGAGGGTTGCGTCGGGGATCTCCTGCATCTCAGGGGTATATGCTCCGACCGCGTTGATGTGCGTCCCATCCGCGACCCAGGCGTCGTCGAATACAGCGCTGGTTGCGGTGGTCGCGGTGCAAATCACGTCGGCTCCGTCAACCGCCGCTTGAGCAGAGGGGACGCCGCGAACACGGGTCGACATTGCCGGCGCCCAAACGGAGAGGCGTTCAGCAAATGTTGCAACCGACTGTGGGTTGATGTCAGCCACGCGAATTTCGGCGATGTCGCGTACTGCGCAGACTGCTGCCGCCTGGGTGACTCCCTGTACTCCCGCGCCGATGATTGCCAGTGTCGACGCATCGGGCCGCGCCAGCAGGTCGGTGGCCGCGCCGGAGACGGCTCCAGTGCGTAAGGCGGTGATCGTCGCACCTTCCAACACCCCTAATGGGACCCCAGTCGCCGGGTCTACGACGACGACCAGCGCATTGATTGTTGGCAAGCCAATCGCCGGGTTCCCAGCAAACACGGAGACGATCTTGGCGCCAACCGCTGATGCGCTCGATTCTCCGGCCGGGACGTATGCGGGCATGAACAACACCGTCCCTGACCCATCGGGCATGCCAATCGGCACTCGCAGGGGGGTGATCGTCTTGCCGTCGCTGTACAGCGCAAAGACCTGCTTCATCATCTCAATGGCATCGCGCATCGGAACGAGAGCTCGGATGTCCTGAGCACCAAGTGCGAGCATCATTGTGGCCTTTCCACGCATCCGGCTACGGCATGTGCGACATGTTCGCCTCGCAGTCTAGCACGATGACCGAAGTGCAACTGACTCACCAGAACGGATGTTCGGTGCATTCGTACACCTGTTATGATTGACCGAGTGAGCAGGCAGCGTTCTCGAACCTCACAGATGCATCGGTGACGGACCGGTAGGACACGTGTGGCGAAGTCCAGTAACCCAACGGTGAACCGACGACACATTTCCGACGACGAGATTCACGCTCAACTGCTGCGCGTATTTGGTTTCTCGACGTTTCGCCCACTCCAACACGAGATCGTGCGCGCCCTGGTCGATGGTGAGGATGTCTTCGTCCTGATGCCGACCGGGGGCGGGAAGTCCCTCTGCTTCCAGCTGCCGGCGCTGTTGCTGGGTGGCCTGACAGTTGTCGTATCGCCACTGATTGCATTGATGAAAGACCAGGTGGACGGGCTGGAGGCGCTTGGCGTACCAGCAACGTTCATCAACAGCTCGCTGCCCCCGCGCGAGATCCAGCGCCGCCAGCAAGCGATCGCCAAGGGGAGTATCAAGATTGTCTACGTGGCCCCAGAACGCTTGATGATGGATTCGTTCCTCGCGTTGCTTGCGCACAATCCTCCGGCACTCTTTGCCATCGACGAAGCGCACTGCATTTCAGAGTGGGGACACGATTTTCGGCCTGAGTAT
>QEUZ01000218.1 GCA_003577355.1 Chloroflexota bacterium
CTCCGCCGGCTGCCACGCTCAGCGACTACCGCCACTCGTCGCCGCACCGCTCAGCGACGCAGCGGAACCAAACGATGCCTGAGCGCCCGGCGGCGCAAGTGCCAGCCGAGCGGCAACTTCTTCCGATAGGCTGCGGTACGCCTGTGCCCCGCGGGACGTCGGGTCGTACTCAAAAATCGTCTTGCCGAACGACGGCGCCTCCGCCAGGCGCACCGACCGGGGGATCAACGTGGTGAACATACGACTTGGGAAATAGCGCCGCACGTCTTCCACGACCTGGTTGGCCAAGCGCGTGCGTGGGTCAAACATCGTCATCACCACGCCGATAACATCGAGCGCCGGGTTCAGCCGGCGCTTCACCAGGTCGATTGAGTTGATGAGTTGCATCAACCCTTCCAGCGCGAGGTACTCGCACTGGATGGGGACAATCACCTCATCTACAGCTGCTAGGGCATTGACCGTCAACAACCCAAGCGATGGCGGGCAGTCGATCAACACCACGTCGTACTGCTCGCGCACCGTCTCCAGCGCCAGGCCCAACCGGCGCTCGCGCCGCGATAGGCTCACGAGTTCCACCTCGGCGCCGGCCAGCGCCGGGTTCGCGCCAAGCAGGTCAAGTCGTTCGCGCGCAGCCACAACGAGCGCATCGCCAACCGCGACCCCTTCGATCAGGACATCGTAGGTCGACCGCGGCAACGTCCGCTTATCGATTCCCAGGGAACTGGTTGCGTTTCCTTGTGGGTCCGCATCGATCAGCAGGACACGCCAACCGGATGCAGCCAGCCACGACGCCACGCTCACCGACGTTGTGGTTTTACCCACTCCGCCCTTCTGGTTTGCCAGCGCCAGCGCTTTTCCCACGCATCACTCCCGCGAGCGAGATCAATGCGCCATTTTAGCAATCCAATAGGCGCGCGACAACGGGGACACGGGCATGCACGTACACAACCAGCCCGCGTCGTGACACGGACGGCGACTACAATCTGCACCGAACGACGAGGTGAATCGTGAGCGCCGAATGGGCCATCGAAACGCTTGATCTCTCACGCACGTTTCAAGAACCGCGGCGACTGTTCGCGCGCGGTCCGCGACGCAGCATCAACGCGCTCGACGCGGTCAACCTGCAGATTGGGCGAGGCGAATGCGTGGCGCTTGTTGGCCCAAACGGGGCCGGCAAGTCGACGTTGCTCCGCCTGCTGGCGACAACGGTAACCCCCACGCGCGGGGACGCGTGCATCCTCGGGTACAGCGTGCGCAGCAATCCGGCAGCGGTCCGACGCGTCATTGGCGTTGTGACGGGCGACGACCGCTCATTTTTCTGGCGCCTGACCGGGCTGGAGAACCTGCTGTTCTTCGGCCAACTGCAGGGTCTGCATCCAGCAACGAGTCACGCCAGGGCGGTGACGTTGCTGGAGCAACTTGGGCTCTCCGATGCTGCCGACCAGCGCTTTAGCGGGTACTCGGCCGGGATGCGCCTACGGCTCGGCATCGCCCGTGCCGTGCTGCACAGCCCACGTGTGCTGTTGCTCGACGAACCGACGGCGAGCCTGGACCTCCGCCACCGCGCGCAGGTGCTCGACCTGCTGCGGGCATCCATCTCACCTGACGGCGCCGCGCTGATCGCTTCGCATGATGCTGGGCTTGCGGCATCGCTCGCTGGTCGTATCGTTCGACTGGAACAGGGCAAGGTCGCGCCGAAAACCGCTCGACGCTGAGAGCGGTGACATACCGCGTGGCAGTACGCGGGTTGCAGCAGGATATCGCGGCTGCCCTTGGGACTGTCGCCACCTGGGACGGAGCTGGCGGGGAGTTGCGCTTGAGTGACCTTGGAGATGGTCATGCCCTCGCAGCAGCACTCGCTGGTGTGATCGCGGCCGGAGGAGAAATCGGCCACGTCGAACCGTTGGGTTATCAGGCATGAGGCCGCATCTCTTCCGGCTGGCGACAGCGTTCGTGCGCCGCGACTGGCTCAACGAATCGAGCTATCGCGCCATGTTCATCTTCGAAGCAATCAACCTGGTCGGTTCGCTGGTGATTTTTTTCGCGATCGGCGAACTGGTCAGCGAGCGGCCAGATACTCTGGTCCGCTACGGCGGCGAGTACTTCCCGTTTGCGCTGGTCGGCCTGGCAATCGGTGGGTATTCCTCCATCTCCCTGGGAGCGTTCGCCAACAGGGTGCGTCAGGCGCAGACGACCGGCACGTTGGAAGCAATGCTCACCACCCCGACCCCTGGAGGGATCATTCTGCTGTTCTCCGGTATTTGGGACTATCTGGTGGCAACGTTCCGACTGTGTGTTTATCTGCTCGTCGGGGTTGTGCTGTTTGACGTGCGCTTCGACGTAAACGTCGCGGCTGCGGCGCCGCTGGCGCTACTGAGCCTCATCGCGTTTGCGGCAACAGGCATGCTCGTTGCTGCGGTCATGCTGGTCATCAAACGTGGCGAGGCAGCCGCAGGCGTTGCCAGCCTGCTCACCGGCATCTTTGGTGGGCTGCTGTTTCCGGTGGCGTTGTTACCCGAGAGCATCCGCCCGCTGCATTACCTCGTTCCGCTCTACTACTCGTTAGACGGGTTGCGGCGCGCGCTGCTCGTCGGAGCCTCGCCGAGCGAGGTCGCCGGGAGCATTTTTGGCCTCGGCGTGTCGGCGGTGGCGCTCGTCGTGCTTGCCTGGGTTGCAGTTCGCTTGGCACTCTGGCAGACTCGCGCGGCGGCTTCAATAGCCCAGTACTAGCGCGCCTCCGATCCGCTCAGGCGGCTCGACGCGTATGAGAGCGTGGGCCGTGCTAGCGGTTGCGAAGGGCATGTCCTGTTCGATGTAGGGTAGGCAAGGAACGCTCTATGAACCGTCGCCTGGGTCGACGAGATCACGCATCAGTTGCCGTCGTCCTCCTGCTGCTGCTCACGATGCTGGCAGGGTGCGCCTCTCCGTTTGGGGGTGACGAAGAAGAGCGCATCACACTGCGCCTGGGTACCCAAATGACCGCAGCCGAGCTGGAGTCCTTCGAGCAGGGGTTAGCCAAGATTCGGGAAGAACATCCTGAATGGGATATTCAGCTTGAACAGACTCCCCAAGAGGGATTTGTCGAGAAGTTCAACGCGCAAATCGCCTCGAACACGTTGCCCGACATCATCCAGGTCGGCATCCCCCATGCGCAACAGGGTATCCGCCAGGGAGTGTTGCTCGACCTGACCGAACTCATCGAAGATGCGGGTTTCGACCCGACTGACTTCTGGCCTGGGGCATTGGAAGGCTACGAGAAGGATGGCCGGCTGTATGGCATCCCACTCTCAGCCAGCCCGAACGTCCTGTTCTATAACAAGACGATCTTCGACGCGGAGAACGTCGATTACCCAACCGATGACTGGACGTTCGAGGACCTTCGCACTGCCGCAATCGCGCTAACGCACGACCGCAATGGCAACACCCCAAACGACCCAGGGTTTGACCCAGACAACGTCGTACAGTGGGGGCTAAACGCGGCTCCGGCTCACCTCTATTCCCGCGCCTACTTCATCCCGTTTGGGGGAGACCCCTGCCGTAATCCGGCGTGCGACGAGATGTCGTTCTCGGCGCCCGAGGTGCTGGAAGCAATGAGCTGGTGGGTTGATCTGGTGGCCAACAACCACGCGGCCCCATACGACCCCTACAGCGGCAACCAGACTGGTGTGCCCGGTGACCCGTTCGTTGCAGGCCTGGCGGCGATGGGCTTCAGCGGCTACTTCCTGGTTGGGCAGCTCAACGCGAGCGGAACGATTGTCTACGACATTGTCCAACCGCCAGCTGGGCCAACCGGCGTGCGGGCAACCGAGTTCAGTGTCCATGGCTTCGGGATTGCCAAGAACACCAAGCACCCGGAGGCTGCGTTCGAGCTGCTGCGCATCCTGACATCCGCCGAGTTCACCAGCGAATATTGGGCGAAACCGGGTCACGGGGTGCCGGCCGCCAAGTCGGGCGCTCAAGCGGTCCTCAACCCGCGGTTCCAGCCGGACAATGAGCAGGCCATCATCGATGCGATGGCCTACGGCTCGGCATTCAAGCCGTTCGTTGAAGGGGCGCTTGAATCCTGGCTGGCCACCGTAGACATCTTTATCAGCGTCTTCAAGGGCGAGACCCCGCTGGCCGAAGGCATGGCCGAGGCGGATAGAATCATCGCGGAGACGATGGTTCGTGCGAACTCCGGCCCCTGAAACAACGCGCAAGCAGCCCGGTCGTTTGAGCCGGGCTGCTCAACGCGACCAGCGCCGTTTCTACCTGTTCATCCTGCCCTGGCTGATCGGGTTCGTCCTCTTTCAGGCAGGGCCAATGCTGTTCGCCATCGGCATCTCGTTTACCGATTGGCTGCTCGTCGATACCCCAGTGTGGCGCGGGCTTGCACATTACCGCACGATGCGCTCCGACGCCGCGTTTCATGCAGCGCTACGCAACACCCTCTACTACAGTGCGGCGAGTGTGCCCCTGGCCATCGCCCTATCGCTCGGACTCGCGCTGCTGTTGAATCGACGCTGGGCGGGCATGAGCGTGTTCCGCACGATCTTCTTCGTACCGTCGCTCGTCTCCGGCGTAGCGGTCGTGCTCGTCTGGGGTTGGCTGTTCAACCCTCGCTACGGAGCGGTGAATGGGTTGCTGGGGTCACTCGGACTTCCGCAGCCAGGCTGGTTATCCGACCCGCGCTGGGCAATGCCAACGATCATCCTGCTCGGAGTCTGGAGCGTCGGAGGCATCGTCGTCGTCTATTTGGCGGGACTCCAGAACGTCCCGACTGAGCTGTACGACGCAGCACGTATTGACGGAGCCGGCCGCTGGCAGATGCTTCGCGCAATCACGCTGCCGATGGTTTCGCCGGTCACATTCTTCCTGATGGTGATGGTGACGATCGGTTCCTTGCAGGTCTTTGCGCCAGTCTACGTCCTGACTGAAGGCGGACCACGGAACGCAACCCTAACCCTACCCCTCTATATCTACCAGAATGCGTTTCGCTTCCAGAAGTATGGCTATGCTGCGGCGTTGACCGTGGTGCTCATTGTCATTGCCCTCGCACTCACGCTATTGCAACTGGCATTGGCGCGACGGTGGGTGTACTACACCGGATGGAGCGGGCGATGAAACAGACGCATGCCCCGCAACCGCAGGGCACGACCGGCGCTGCGACGGGGGCAGGCATCCGCCGGTTCAGCAGCCCGCGAGCGCGCAGATCAATGCTCCATGTCGTTGAGCGTCTGCTCGTCTACGGCGTGCTCACCTTCTTTGCATTCCTGTTCCTGTTGCCGCTCATCTCGATGCTTGACACTGCGTTCAAGCCGCGTGCCTTGGTCTACAGTTTCCCGCCGACCTGGTTCTCGGGCGACGTGACATTGGACAACTTCCGCTTCGGCTGGAACGCGCTACCGTTCGACCGCTTTCTCCTGAACACATTGTTCGTCACATCGGTTTCGGTGTGCGGTACCGTCCTCTCGTCATCTCTGGTGGGATTCGGGTTTGCACGTTACCACGCACGCGGGGCAGGGCTGCTGTTCATGGTGATGCTTGCGACGCTGATGATCCCACCCACGACAACGCTGATTCCCCGCTTCGTGCTGTTCGCAAAACTCGGTTGGATCAACTCGTATCTCCCGCTGCTGGACCCCACCTTCTTCGGCATGCCGTTCTTTATCTTCCTGTTCCGGCAGTTCTTTCGGTCGATCCCGCGCGACTACTTCGACGCCGCCGAGATCGACGGCTGTTCGCCGTTCGGCCTGTACTGGCGCATTGCGCTCCCGATGGCACGTCCTGCTCTCGTTACTTCCGCCCTGTTCGCGACGATTGGCGCCTGGAACGACTTCCTCGACCCGCTGATCTTCCTGTCGACAATGGATAAGTTCACCCTGCAAGTTGGCTTGGCGACATTCAACGGGGCGTACTATTCACAATTGCACTTGCTGATGCCGATGGCGCTGGTGGGTATCGTGCCGGTGTTGGTGGTAGTGGTGGTTGGCCAGCGTTGGATCCTTTCGGGCCTGATGCGACAGGTGGAGAAGTAACGTGGGCGCCGTTCGACCGGATGTGTCGGAAGGGCCGACGAGCCTGCAGCTACGCCCGGGTGTGGCTCCACCTGACCCGTTTCGCTGGAACACGCGCCCGCACCTGCGGCGAGCCTATCGTGTTGCCGGGTTCAATGTGCTGCTGGAAACCAACGACGAGCGCATCCTTGCCGCCGCCGATGTCGCGTTCAACCCGCAAGCACTGCCGGTCGCCACATCCCAACCGCCGGATTTCCAGGTCCAGCTCATGCACAGCCACAGCCAGGACGACCCCGAATGGCAGTTGCGCGTGCCGATTGTCCGCACGAACGGGCAAATGGTGACGGTTGCCTACAGTCGCCACAGCAGCATTGCGATCGACGTCCCCAGCGCGCGCGGGTTCGGCTTCTTGACCGAGCCGATCATCAATCAGCCAATGTACATGCGCACCGATGTCGTCTTCGCCGCGGTGATGTGCTGGGTCTACGTCGCCACCAACGGTTTCGTCCACGCTGCCGGCCTGGTGCGCGATGGCCGCTCGTTCCTGCTGCGTGGGCCAAGTGGCGCAGGGAAGTCCACCCTCACCTACGCACTGCTCCGTCGTGGATACTCGCTCATCAGCGAAGACGCGCTGTATGTCTACTCCCGCAGCGCACCGATGTCGCGTGTGATCACCCCGGAGGACGCTGGCTACTTTGGCGTCCCGTGGCAAATGCATTTGTTGCCCGATGCAGTGCGGTTCTTTCCCGAGCTTGCGGGGTCTCCGTGCGTGCCCCGCTCCAATGGCGAGGTAAAGATCGTCGTCGACATCGCTCAGCAGTTCCCCAACCAAGCGTGCCCAGAAGCGAACGTTGGGCCGCTCGTGTTCCTCACCAAGTCCGGTCGGTCAGCGAGCTGCATCCGCCGGCTTACTCCAGACGAAGGGTTGGAGCGCCTTCGAGCAACGTCATTTTCCTACGAGCCGAGCGGTACCGAGGCAGGCAGCCTGTGGGCAATGTTCCTGCAGCAGCCGCTGTTTGCACTGGAGAGCGGCAACAACCCGAATGAAGCGGCAGGTGTGCTGGATGCAGCCCTCGTGCAAGAGTTCACGAATTCGAACCAGACCCCTTGACAACGTCTGGGCCGCCCCGTAGGATGCTGGCAAGAGTAAAACGATCACCGCCAGTTCAACACCTCCGAGTAGCCCGCCCGCAATTGGGTCGTGGTTTTACTTTTATTTTACCCCTCCGGCGTCGCTGGTGGGGTTATCGGAGTTGAACCGGTAACCGATCGATAACCACCAGAGACGTCGGAGGAGCAGAGGCAACAACCTCTGCTTTTTTGTTTCTCTGGAACGCGAGCGGACGACGACGGAAGGGCGAGGGGACACAGAATGCTGATTACCATGCAACCGGACAGCAGCGCCGGCGACCACGAATCGGTTCGGATGAGCCTCAGGATGCGCGGGCTGGAGTGCCACAGCATCAGCAGCAGCGGCACAGCAGCCATCGCAGTCACCGCCGGCAAGGTGACGCCTGAGCTCGCCGCAGAACTGGGGTTGTTGAACGGGGTGGCACACGTACGGTCCACAGCGCGTCCGTATCTGCTGGCACAGCGTGCGGCTCGTCCAGAGGGCACCATCGTCAATGTCAGTGGTGTGCGCATCGGCGGAGACGAGCCGGTCATCATGGCAGGGCCGTGCGTCGTTGAGAGCCTTGAGGCGACGATCGCCGCTGCGCAGGCAGTGCGCCGCGCTGGAGCGACGATGCTCCGTGGTGGCGCGTTCAAACCGCGCACGTCTCCGTATTCGTTCCAGGGACTCGGTGAGGAAGGTCTGCGCATTCTGGCTGTCGCACGCGATCTCACCGGGTTGCCGGTCGTCACCGAAGTGATGGAACCGGAACAGGTCGATGTGGTAGCAGCCTACGCCGACATGCTCCAGATCGGCGCCCGCAACATGGCGAATTTCCCACTGTTGCGGCGCGCCGCGGCCAGCGGCAAGCCCATCCTGCTCAAGCGCGGTTTCTCTGCCACGATCGAGGAGTGGTTGATGTCGGCCGAGTACATCCTGGCCGGTGGCAACGACCGCGTTGTGCTATGCGAGCGCGGTATCCGCGCCTTCGACAACAGCACCCGCTTCACGCTGGATCTCAACGCGGTGCCATTGGTGCGAGACCTCAGCCATTTGCCGGTAATTGTTGACCCCAGTCACGGCACTGGCCGGCGGGACCTCGTCGAACGCATGTCGATGGCCGGCATTGCAGCTGGCGCGCACGGGTTGATCCTGGAGGTCCATCCTGACCCGGATTCGGCCCTCTGCGATAGCGCGCAGACAATCACCCCGGCAACCCTGGCCAGTATCGTTTCACGGACGCACCTGCTCACGGCGGCGCTTAACCCGCTGGCGGAGCCGATGATCCCGCTGGCGGCCGACTAGGGTTTGTGTCCGGCACAAAGGCGGCGAAACCATCGGCCAAATCGAAGAATATGGCCCGGCGCGGGAGGCGTAGGATGCGGTACACCATCCACATATCGCCGATTGCGCCGGCCGCATTCACCACGCACGCGAACACTACCCAGCCGCGCGTGTCCGGCGCGAACCAGATCAACAGCATGCCGAGCAAGCTGATGCCAACCAGCGGCGCCAGCCCAACAGCGAGGTAACGGTACCGCCCCATTGGCTCGAGGAACGTCGTGTACGCATAGCCTGGCCCCACGCCGTAGGAAGGGCGCGCCCCCAGCAACCGCGCGGTTAGCCCGTGGGCAATTTCGTGCAGCAGCGGGACCCCGAGGAGCGCAACGAGTACCCCCCCGAGGAGCTCCACCAGCCCGATGTGCACGGTGAACCCATTCACGCCACTGATGATCTGCGCCAAGCCAGCAAAGATGAACCACCAGAGCGGCAGCAAGACGACCCCAACGACGCTGAGTTGCACCATATCCGCTCGTTCGTGGGTGAGCTGGGTGTAACCGGCCACCACTGGCGCTTCCACCCGCGGGGGTTGACCAAACCACGCGCGGATCGTGCCTCTCGTTCGTTCAGCCATGC
>QEUZ01000219.1 GCA_003577355.1 Chloroflexota bacterium
GTCTTGTTCGCAATCTCCAGCGGCGGGACGACGACGACGAACCAATACCGTCCGGAACGTAACTGCCGCAACGTTGTGCCGGTGCCTGTGGCCAGGGCTGTACCGCCCCGCACGAAAAACGGCACGTCCGAACCATATTCCGCCGCCAGTTCGACCAGGTCAGTGAGTGTCCGCTCAGGAAAGGCAAGCCGGAGCGCCAACGCGGCATCCGACGAGCCGCCGCCCAACCCGGCAGACATGGGTATGTGCTTGCAGAGCCGCAATGTGCCGGTCCACCTGTCCCGATCAGGTGCGGCATCAAGGATCGTGCGCACGATGTCGACATCCGGGGCGAGCGCATCGGATCCGGCATACCTGAACGGACCACCGGTCGGAGTCCAGACAAATCGATCCGCCAGCGAGATCTCGTGCAAGATCGTGGCAACCTCGTGGTAACCGTTCGACCGCCTCCCACACACGTGCAAGCCCAGATTGAGCTTTGCGAAGGCATGTGCAGTTCGTTCGCCGTGCTCAAGCATGGCGCTTACGCAGGACAGCGACGCTAATCGACGAGCCACGGGTGGATATGCGGAACCTCCAAAGATCCACACACATGCTTACGTCAACTCCTGTGCTTCACAGAGCGCAGCATAGACTCGCAGCCAGTCGGCAACGCCCAACGTTTCAGCGCGGGACTGTGATGTCACCCCCGCGGTCGCCAACGCGCGTGCCACAGTATCTCGCGGAAGACGAAGCTCAACGCTCAACACGTGCAACAGTTGCTTGCGTCTTCGAGCAAACCCAGCGGCGACGATGCGAAAGAACGACGCCCACTCCTCGCGCGGTAGCGGTGGTGGGTGCGCGGTTATCTGGACGACGGCGGACTCAACACGCGGTGGCGGGACAAAGGCGCCCCCTCCAACACGGAACAGCACCTTTGCTGACCCATGGAACTGTACGCCAACGGCTAACAGACTCATGTCAGGGGGGCGTGCGCACATGCGCTCGGCCACCTCGCGCTGCACCATGACGGTGAGTGCACGCGGAGGAGGATCGCTCTCCTGTAAGCGGCGGATGATCGCCGTCGCGACCGAGTACGGCAGGTTCGCCACAACGATGTAGTCAGTGCCAACGGCCTCCGAGAAGTCGACCTGTAACGCATCACCCTCAATGAGTTCAACCGAACACGGCAGCGTCGCCCGCAGGTGTTCGGCGAGCGCGTGGTCGATCTCGATCGCGACAACCTTGCGGGCACGACGTGCCAGCTCGCGTGTCATCACGCCCAAGCCAGGGCCAATTTCCAGCACGACGTCGTTTGTCGTCACACCGGCCGCATCGACGATCCGTTCTACAATCTTGCGGTCGTGCAGAAAGTTCTGACCGCGTGCCTTGCTCGGGCTGATGCCAACGCCGGCGAAGATCTCCCGCCAGCGCTGACGCTCGGCCGGATTAGCGGACGAGGATCCCTCGTTCTTCAACCACCGCCCCAATCTCCCAGATTGACAACCCCGCCTGCCGAAACAACTGCTGCAGGCGGGCTGAATCTGCAGGGCTGACGCTCAGCAGGAGACCGCCGGATGTTTCCGGGCTGAACGCGAGCTGTTGCACATCTTCCGCGACACTGTGGTCGAATGTCACGCCGACAGCAGGGTGGCGTTCGTAATACTCGCGGTTGCGAAACGCGCCACCGGGAAAGCGCCCATCAATCGCATATTGCCGCGCTCCGGGAAGCCAGGGCAGCGCCCGACTATCGAAGATGATACCCGCGCTACTCTTCTCCGCCACTTCGGTGGCATGGCCGAGTAGGCCGAAGCCGGTTATATCAGTGCAAGCATGCACCTGTACCTCACGCATCAACACCGAGGCATCGCGGTTCAGCGTGGCCATACTGGTAATCACCGCCTGAGTATCCTCGGGTGTCGCTGCGCCGTGCTTGATCGCCGTCGTCACCACCCCAGCGCCCAGCGGCTTGGTGAGCAGCAAGCGGTCGCCCGGCTGCGCCCCTGCCTTGGTGAACACACGCTGTGGGTGGATCCGGCCTGTGACGACCAGGCCATACTTCGGTTCGTTGTCGGAAACCGTGTGCCCCCCCGCGATGACGACGCCGGCCTCGCGTGCCTTGTCCGCTCCCCCCTGGAAGATCGCAGCCAGGATCTCCAAGGGCAAATCCCCTGGGAACGCCGCAATGTTCAGGGCGAGGAACGGGTCGCCACCCATCGCATACACATCGCTCAGCGAGTTCGCGGCGGCAACCGCACCAAAGATGTACGGGTCATCGACAACCGGCGGGAAGAAGTCTACCGTCTGAACGAGGGCGAGCTCATCCGAGATGCGGTACACCGCCGCATCGTCACTCGTTTGCAGGCCCACCAGCAGGTCGGGGTGACCAACCATGCTGAGCGGACGCAAGACCTGCGCCAGGGCCCCCGGCGCGAGCTTGGCTGCTCAGCCGGCAGAATTCGCCAGCGTCGTCAGCCGGATTTCATCGCGCGATTGCACCGGACCAGCCCTCCAAGATGACATCAACACCCGTCACGATCTTAGGCATCGGAACACATACCGGTCAAATAGCATTCCCGGCATGGGAGAATGCCACCGATGGACACGAGGGATCGAGCGAGTGGGAGGTACAGCATGCCGGTATCTACCGATGAATTGGTCGACATCGCACTGCAACTTGCCGGAATGGACGCACTCCCCGGCGACAGCGCCGTCTACGTGCCAGGGCAGAACATCCAGAAACTCATGTTCGGGATCGACATTGGCGCTGCCGAGCTGCTCCTGGCCCGCGACCTTGGCTGCGATGCCGTCATTGCCCACCACCCGGCCGGCGGTAGCGCAACACGCGATTTTCCGCAGGTGCTCGAACGCCAGGTCGAACTGATGGTCGCACATGGTGTGAGCGAAACAGCGGCGCGGGCGGCGGTCGCGCCCCTGGTGAACCGCGCGACGATGAGCGCGCACGCGGCGAACCACGATCATGTCCCTTCGGTTGCGCGTCTACTCGGCATGCCGTTCCTCAATGTCCATCTGCCGCTCGATGAGCTTGGCCGGAGACTGATGGTCGCTGCTATCGACGGCCACGTTTCAACCCTGACATACGACCCACTGGTCCAGGACGCAGTCGACGGCCTGTTGACGCTTCCGGAGTTCCAACGGGCATTCACCCAGATCAGCGTGCCAGTCGGTAGCCCTGATCGACCGCTCGGCAAGCTTGCTGTCGTGCATGGGGCCGGCACCAATGGCGGCGCCGATGTCGCCTCTGCGTACTTCGAGGCAGGGGTCGATAGCGTCCTATACATCCACTGCGCCGGAGAAGAGGTCAGCAAGCTGCGCCAGCGGGGGCGCGGCAACCTGATCGTCTCTGGCCACATCGCCAGCGACTTGGTCGGGATCAATCCCTACGTTGCGGCAATCGAGGCTCGCGGCGTCGCGGTTATCCGGATGAGCGGTCTCTGACGCACACCTGTTAGCACTCCACGGCGCTGACTGACAAATCCATGCACGAACCCTCTTGCGCGACGGCGCACGGTCAACTATCATAGCGAGCGGATTTAGCACTCTTCGATCGAGAGTGCTAATGTCGGTGGAGGGACGGCTGCACAGTGCAGCCACCATGTACCTGTATTCAGAGGAGGTTACCACACGTGGCAGCGACCACTGCAACTGCTCTGACCCCGCTCGGTGACCGCGTTGTCGTCAAACCGACGGCCCGCGAGGAAGTGACCCGCAGCGGTATCGTGCTCCCAGACACGGCCAAGGAGAAGCCGCAGCGTGGCGAGGTCATCGCCGTTGGCCAGGGCCGCCTCAATGACAAGGGCGAACGCATCCCGTTGGATGTCAAGGTCGGCGATTCCGTCCTCTTCGCCAAGTATGCAGGCACCGAGTTCAAGCTGGACGATGACGAATTGCTGATCTTGTCCGAAAAGGACATTCTGGCGATCGTCAACGATTAGTTTCCGGGCTGGAAAACGTATTCGCTCGCGAAAACAGGAGGGTTTGTATCCGTGGCTGCAAAGATCATTGAGTTCGACGAGGAAGCGCGTAAATCACTGAAAGTCGGCATCGACACCCTGGCGAATGCCGTCAAGACCACCCTCGGCCCGAAGGGTCGCAACGTCGCGTTGGACAAGAAGTTCGGCGCGCCGACCGTCACCCACGACGGCGTGACGGTCGCCAAGGAGATCGAGCTGGAGAACCCGTTCGAGAACATGGGCGCCCAGCTCCTCAAGGAAGCCGCCACCAAGACCAACGATGTCGCGGGCGACGGCACCACCACCGCCACTGTCCTTGCCCAGGCAATCGTGCACGAGGGACTGCGCAACGTCGCCGCCGGCGCGAACGCGATGCAGCTGAAGCAGGGCATCGAAATCGGCGCCAGCCAGGCCGTCGAGGCAATCAAGGGCATGGCGATCCAGATCCGTGGCAAGGAAGATATCGCGCACGTCGCGACGATTTCTGCCGCGGATAAGGAGATCGGCGAACTGATCGCCGATGTCATGGAGAAGGTCGGCAAGGACGGCGTCATCACCGTCGAGGAGTCCAAGGGTCTGCAGTTCGAGATCGAGTACACCGAGGGCATGCAGATCGACCGTGGCTACATCTCCCCCTACTTCGTCACCAACCCGGAGCGCATGGAAGCGGTCCTCGACGATCCGTTCATTCTGATCACCGATAAGAAGGTGTCCAGCGTCCAGGACCTGTTGCCGGTGCTGGAGAAGGCGCTCCAGGTTACCAAGAGCTTCGTCATCATCGCGGAGGATGTCGACGGCGAAGCGCTGGCCACGCTGGTCGTCAACAAGCTGCGCGGCACGATCAACACCGTCGCGGTCAAGGCCCCCGGCTTTGGCGACCGCCGCAAGGAAATGCTGCGCGACATCGCCATCCTCACTGGCGGCACGGTGATCTCAGAAGAAGTCGGCCGCAAGCTGGATAGCGCGACCATCGCCGACCTCGGCCGCGCGCGCCGCGTTGTCAGCACCAAGGACGACACCACGATCGTTGAAGGCGCCGGCGACGAAGCCCAGATCCGTGGCCGCATCGAGCAGATCAAAGCCCAGATCGAAACCACCACATCCGACTTCGACCGCGAGAAGCTCCAGGAGCGCCTGGCGAAGCTTGCCGGTGGCGTTGCCGTCATCAAGGTTGGTGCAGCTACCGAGACCGAGCTCAAGGAGAAGAAGCATCGCGTCGAGGACGCCCTCTCGGCGGCCCGAGCTGGTGTCGAAGAAGGCATGGTCCCGGGTGGTGGCGTCGCGCTACTGCAGGCCATCGACGCTCTCGACACCGTTGACGCGGAGGGCGATGTCAAGACCGGCGTGCTGATCCTCAAGCGCGCGCTCGAGGCTCCGCTGCGCGGCATCGTCGAGAACGCCGGCCAGGATGGCGCGGTCGTCGTCGCAACGATCCGCCGCCTCCAGAAGGAGCAGAATAACCCGAATATCGGCTACGAAGTGATCCGTGGCGAGTACGGTGACATGGCTGAGTGGGGCATCATGGACCCGACCAAGGTCACCCGCTCGGCAGTCGAAAACGCCGCGTCGATCGCTGCGATGATCCTCACCACCGAGGCGCTCATCACCGAGAAGCCAGAAGAGAAGCCAGCCGTGCCGGCCATGCCGGGTGGCATGGACTACTAGTCCCACGCTGGCGAAGAACCCACAGGAAAAGCCTGCGCCGCCCCGAGCATTTCGGGGCGGCGCACGTTTGGGGTGGGCTAGTGCTCCACTACCATCTACTGTCGGGTCAGGGTAACGCGCTTCGTCAGCAAAGAGCGTTTGCGATATCACACAAACCCTTTAGACATGGTCGATCACCCCACTGGTCACTCGTCACTCGGCACTGGTCACTCCACGAGTGTGTGCAGATACGCGCGTCGCGCTAACGCGGCACGGGGCGCGACGGGAATGGGCGCGGTGGGACGCCGGTCTTGATCCGCACCGGGACACTCTGCTCGTCTTTACCTGCGCCTGCGGGGGCGCTGGTCACTCCCGCAGTCACTCTGTCTGTTCGCATATCGATGTCTTTTCCCTCGTACCAGTGCGCTAGCGGTGCGCAGCGATCGAACCACCATCTGCCCGTTGGGAAACGGAGCCACACTGGTGGCACCACATCGCTCCCGGTTTCTCGGCTGTTGGGGTGATTACCGTCGTGCGCTTGCTGCCACACTGTGGACAACTTGATGCGTGCATGGCATGGCTCCGTTCCGTCTGCCTGGTCTGCGCTCCACCGCTGGAGCAGTACCTGCACGCATCGTAGCCCTGCAACTGTGGACTGCACTACGGTACCGCTGCCGAACTACCAGCGGCCGCGTTGTGCATCGCTCACAAACACTACGCCCACATCGCTTTGCTGCTGTCGCCCTCGATCCGTCCGTCGCCGCCGGAGAAGCCCATCGGAGCGCCATCTGCTCTCCAGCACGCGGCTCCGTGCATCAGTTTCGTATGCTGGTCAAACAGAATGCCATTCATGCCACCGGCGACTTTGAGGGGCGTCTCCACCGTGTGCCCACGACGCTGCAGCTCGGCCCGTAGCGCATCGAGGTCGGCAAACCCCTGTTCCAGCTCCAGAACCGGGCCACGGTCCCACAGGCGCGGGGCTTCGACGGCTTCCTGAAGGGTCATTCCGTGGTCGATAACGTTGATGATCCCTTGCATCACGGTACCGAAAATGCGCACCCCGCCCGGCGTCCCGATCGCCAGAAGCGGCTGTCCATCCTTGAGCACGAGCGTGGGCGACATCGACGAGAGGATGCGCTTGCCCGGCGCAATCGAATTGGTCTGTCCGGGGTTTGGGTCCATCAGGTGCATGCAGTTATTCAGCAGCATCCCGGTTCCAGGGACGGTGACCTTGGACCCGAAGCCGCCATTAAGCGTTTGCGTTGTCGATACAACGTTCCCGTCGGCATCCGTCGCACAACAATGTGTCGTCGAAGCACCCTCGCCTTCCGGGGCGACACCCGCTGTCCACTGTCGTGCCGTGCTCAGGTTGATCTCAGCACGCCGTTGGGCGGCGTAGGCTTTCGACGTCAGCCACGCTAGTGGGATCTCGGTCGTCGCGGGGTCAGCCATATAGCGGAACCGGTCGGCGAAGGCGATCTTCATCGCCTCAGCAATAACGTGCACGCTGTCCGCAGTGCCGAAGCCCATACCGGCCAGGTCGTATCCCTCCAGGATATTCAACATTTGGATGATATGCGTCCCGCCGGACGACACTGGCCCCATCGAGACGATCTCATAGCCCCGATACGTTCCCCGCACAGGTGCACGTTCGTAGACCTGATACCCCTCAATGTCGTCCATGCTCAGCACGCCACCGTTAGCCGCCATATCCTCCGCGATCGCGCGGCCCAGCGGGCCGTGATAGAGGTAGTCCGGGCCATGTTCCGCAATCTTCTCAAGGGTCGCGGCGTAATCGGCCCGCACCAGCCGG